>NZ_JBGLZF010000021.1:0-113417 GCF_047304405.1 Pseudomonas sp. Pseusp11 | reverse complement strand
TTTAGGCGCTTGTAAAAAAGGGAGTCGCCGTAAGGGCGAAACCATAAGTAGCCGTTACCGCAGAAACGGATATGTACACCATCAAAAACCCGGCCGGCCATCAGGCCGCCTTCGCGGGCAAGCCTCGCTCCTACAGGGTCCAAGTGAACCCTGAGGGAGCAAGGCCAAACTCAGGCCAGGCTTTTGCTGACCACTTCGTACACGTCGCTGGACAGCTGCCCCGAAGCGAGAATCCGCTCCAGTTCGCCTTTCATCAACGCCTGACGGGCGCTGTCGTACTTGCGCCAGCGGGTCAGCGGCGCCAGTTGGCGAGAAGCAATCTGCGGATTGAAGCCGTTGAGCTCAATCACCAGATCCGCCAGGAAGCGATACCCGGAACCATCCGCCGCGTGGAAGTTGATCAGGTTCTGCCCGGCAAACGCGCCGACCAGTGCCCGCACCTTGTTCGGGTTCTTGATGTTGAACGCCGGGTGCTGCATCAAGGCTTTGACCCGCGCCAGACCGTCTGGCAATACACTGCCGGCCTGAACGCTGAACCACTGATCCATGACCAGCGGATTGTCCTTGAAGTGCTCGGCGAAGCTCGCCAGTGCCTTGGCTTTCTGCGCTTCGAACGGCGAATTCACCAACACGGCCAACGCGGTCAGGCGCTCGGTCATGTTGTCGCAGCTGTCGAACTGTTCAAGGGTTGCCGCCAATACTTCTGGCTTGTCGCTGAGCATCAGGTAGGACAACGCAATGTTCTGCAGTGCGCGGCGGGCGAAGTGCTCGGCCTCGGCCACATACGGAGTCTTCTTCGACAGATCACGATTGGCCTGATAACGCAGCCACAGCGCTTCGAACAGCGTGTCCGCCAGTTGCTTGCGCGCAAATTCGCGAGCGGTGTGGATCGCTTCGACATCAGCCACTTCGCTGATTTCAGTCAGGTACGCCTCGCTTGGCAGCGAGAGCATTTCAGCGACCATCGCCTGATCCAGCGTCTCGTCGGACAGCACGGTACGCAGGGCTGCAACCAGACGCTGATCCAGCACCAGCGCCTCGCCCTTCTGCTGCTGGGCGATCAACTCTTGCAGCACCTGCACCGACAACTGCTGGCCGGCATCCCAACGGTTGAAACCGTCGCTGTCATGCTGCATCAGGAACATCAGTTGATCGCGGTCGTACGGGAAGCTCAGTTTCACCGGCGCCGAGAAGCCGCGCAGCAACGACGGCAGTGGTTTTTCAGCAATGTCGACGAAGGTGAAGGTCTGCTCGGCTTCAGTCACCGAGATCACCCGCGAAGTGCCTTGAGCACTGGCTTCACCGGACAGACGCAATGCAATTGCCGCGCCTTTCGAATCAAGCAGACCCAGCTCCACCGGAATCACGAACGGCAGCTTCTCAACCTTGTCCGGGGTTTCCGGGCAGCTCTGGCGGAAGGTCAGGCTGTAGGTTTTCGCCGTGGCGTCGTAGGACTCGCTCACCGCCAGACGCGGTGTGCCGGCCTGGCTGTACCAGCGCTTGAACTGGGTCAGGTCGACGCCATTGGCATCTTCCATGGCCTTGATGAAGTCGTCGCAGGTCACGGCCTGGCCGTCATGGCGTTCGAAGTACAGGTCGCTGCCTTTGCGGAAGCCATCGGCCCCGAGCAAGGTGTGGATCATGCCGACCACTTCCGAACCCTTTTCGTACACGGTCAGGGTGTAGAAGTTGGAAATCTCGATGAAGCTGTCCGGGCGCACGGCATGGGCCATGGGGCCGGCGTCTTCGGCGAACTGGTGGGTGCGCAGGTACGCCACGTCCTGGATGCGCTTGACCGTGGCCGAGTTCATGTCGGCCGAGAACTCCGAATCGCGGAACACGGTGAAGCCTTCCTTGAGCGACAGCTGGAACCAGTCGCGGCAGGTCACGCGGTTGCCCGACCAGTTGTGGAAGTATTCGTGGGCGACGATCGCTTCGACCCGCTGGTGCGCGGCGTCGGTAGCGGTTTCGGCACGGGCCAGCACGGCGCTGGAGTTGAAGATGTTGAGGCCCTTGTTCTCCATGGCGCCCATGTTGAAGTCGTTGACCGCGACGATCATGAAGATGTCCAGGTCGTACTCGCGACCGTAGACTTCTTCGTCCCAACGCATGGACTTCTTCAGGCTGTTCATGGCGTGCTGGCACTTGTCGATGTTTTCTGGCTCGACATAAATGCGCAGCGCCACGGAGCGCTCGGTCATGGTGGTGAAAGTGTCTTCGACACACCACAAGTCACCGGCCACCAACGCGAACAGGTAGGCAGGCTTCTTGAATGGGTCTTCCCAGGTCGCCCAGTGGCGGCCGTCTTCGCCGGGACCGGAGGCAATCGGGTTGCCGTTGGACAGCAGCACCGGATAGCTGTGCTGCTCGGCGACCACTGTTGTGGTGAACGTGCTCATCACGTCCGGGCGGTCGAGGTAATAGGTGATCTTGCGGAAACCTTCGGCCTCGCACTGGGTGCAGAACATCGTGCCGGATTTGTACAGGCCTTCCAGGGCGGTGTTGGTTTCCGGGTGGATCCGGACGCTGGTGTCGACCGTAAAGCTCGTTGCGGTCGGGTGCAGGGTCAGATGGTTCTCGGTCAGTTGGTAGTCGGCGGCGCTCAGCTCCTGGTCGGCCAGGGTCACCGACAACAGCTCGAGTTGCTGGCCGTCGAGCACCAGCGGCGGCAGGCCCGGGCCACGTTCAGGGTTGCGGCGCATCACCAGTTGCGCATGGACCAGGCTGTGGTCCTCGAACAACTCGAAGGTCAGGTGCGTCTCGTCGATCAGGTACTCGGGCGCCTGATAGTCCTTCAGGTAAATCATCTTCGGTTGTTCGGTGCGCATACTGGAGTCCTTACTGATGCACGGCGAGCTGGTAGGCCGTGTATTTACGAATATTGATCACGCCGGTGTCGAAAATCAGGTATTGACCCTTGATCCCCAACAGCGTGCCTTCGGCAATCGGGTTCTTGTCCAGGTTGAAGCTGACGATTTTGGCCGGGTACTGCTCGACCGGATAGCGGATTTCCAGAGGTTCGACATCGGTAATCGTCTGGATTGCTTGTAGGCCGAATCGCTCCTGCAAACTGTGCAAACCTTCAGCGCAGCTTTCAAACAGCTGATCGCGAACCTGCGCCAGGTCCACCGACACCGCATCGCCCTTGAGCAAAGCACGCCAGTTGGTCTTGTCAGCGACCTGACTGCGGAACAGGTCTTCGACGAAGCCCGACTGCTGGCGGGTCGAGACGCGCACGATCGGCAAGGCCTGGCTGGCACCCTGATCGAGCCAACGGGTCGGCAGTTGGGTGGCGCGGGTAATGCCGACCTTGATCCCCGACGAATTGGCCAGGTAAACCACGTGGTCGGTCATGCAGAACTTCTCGCCCCACTCAGGCTCCCGGCAAGTGCCAGCGTCGTAGTGGCAGCGCTCCGGGCTCATGATGCAGACGTCGCACTGGGCCAGTTTGGTCATGCACGGGTAGCAGTAACCCTGGCTGAAACTGGTTTTGGTCTTGCGTCCGCAATGGGTGCAGTGGATCGCCCCCAGATATTCCAGGCGCACCGTGGTGCCGATCAACGGATTGACCGGCACCTCGACGTCGCCCAGACGAAAAGCGTACTGCACGTTCGGCCCGTCAAGGCGCGCCGACATTTTGCTGATTGCACCGCGGCCAATCTCGATCAATGGATGGCATCCGACTTGAACAGAATATTCGGCACTTCGATCGACTTCGACGCGCACTCCTGCGGGCCCATGTAGCCGGTGCGCTGTTCCTCGGGCAGGTTCTGGATTTCCCAGGCGATCATCGCTTGCAGGGAAAGTTCGCGCTGCTCGGCGGTGAGCTTGCCACCGTCGGACCATTTGCCGATTTCCACCGCCAGTTTCAGGCTCTGGTAGATATCCGGGGTAATGTTTTTGATCATTTCGTTAAAAGAGGACATCAAGGGCTCCGCGCTCTTCATTCATAACTGTTTAGACGGCCAGTTTACGGCGGTTGTACAAACCGCCCAACAAACCGGTGAAGCATCCGATGAGTAACCCGCCGACGTGGGCCGCGTTGGCAATCTCGCCGAAGCCGATCATCGAGACCAGCCCCGACAGGCACAACAACAGCCACACCAGCATCATCACCAACACCCCTCGGGGCAGGCGATAAGCCGGGTTCGGCGACAGAAGCTGGAAGATCCAGCAATGCCCGAGCAGGCCGTACAGCACCCCGGACAACCCGCCAAACAGGGTCGGGCCGCTGAAATAGAACTGGGCATAGTTGGACACCAGGCTGAACAGCAACGTCAGGCCGATCAGGTTGATGCTGCCCTGCCGCGACTCGATGCGCCGCCCCAGTTCCCAGTACCACATGCCGTTCATGGCCAGGTGCAGGATACCGAAGTGGATCAGCATTGGCGTCACCAGACGCCACCACTGCCCCGCCGCCAGGCTGTCGGCCAGTGGTGTGAAATGGATGTATTCGCCGACCACGCGGAAATCGAGGAAGGTCAGCCAGCGCATCGTCTCGAGGTTCTCGCCCAGCAGTGTCACCACGCCGACGATCAGGCTCAGCAACAGCACGAACGCCGTGGCCTTGCTGTGGCGCAACTGCTCGACAAAACCCGGACGCTGCAGGGTCGGCGCCACCGGGATATCCAGTTGCTGATCGGGGTCGCCGGCCGGAAAGCGTTCATACAACGAGCGCACGTCTTCGCTGATGCTGGCCGGCACCCACAGCACCTGCTCGCCCGCCTCTTCGCTGACCCGATGGGGCACTTGCATGCGCTGCAGCAGTTTGACGAACCCGCTCAAATCCACCGCCAGCGGCAGGCGCAATACCGCCACCGCCGTCATTGCATCACCTCCGGCCGCTCGACATCCACCCAGACAAATTTATGCGGGTCGAGACGGGTTTCCTGATCCAGACGATACGCCACCAGTTTGCCGTAGAGCACCGCGCTGTAATCCAGGCACGCCAGGTTCGGGCGGATCGGCGCCGGTTTGCCGCTGCGCCAGTAGTGACCGACGAACAACATCGGCTCATCGATACCGTAGCGCAGCAGGTTGTCTTTTTCACTGGACGACAGCGGTGTGCGGGCCACCGGCTCGGGCAAGGCGTCGGGCTGGAACACGATGTCTCCGTAGGTTTGCGGGTCGTCTTCCCAGAATTTGGTGCGGAAGAAGGAACGGGTCAGGCCGTCGCCGCTGGTCATGGTCAAGCCGTGGGGCAAGCGCATGTCGGTGCCGCGCAGCAGGCGATCGAACACGGTGCAGGCGAAACTGCCGGGCACCGCGGAGGCCTGGAGGAAATGCTCGTCGATGCAACCGTCGGGGAACAACCCGCGCAACGGCTCGATGAGGCTGGCATCCCAACAGGCATGCACCACGCGGAAACGCTCGGCATCGACGAACAATGGCAGCTTGTAGAACCATTGCAGGAAGTCGTGCCAATCCTGGGGGTGATCTTCGAACTGGGTCAGGGTTTCCTGAAGCAGGCGGGCGTGGCGCGGGGTGTGCTCGCGCACGAACTGTTTGCCGCTGCCCGGCAGCGCCGGCGTGCTCCAGCCGAGGGCGTTGAATTCATGGTTGCCCATGATGCACAGCGCCTGGCCGGCCTCGACCATGTCGTGGACGATGTGCAGCGCCTCGCGAATCCGCGGGCCGCGGTCGATGATGTCGCCGAGGAACACCGCCATGCGCGACGGATGCCGCCAGACACCTGCCTGTTTGTGGTAACCGAGCCGGTCGAGCAAGTGCTCAAGGGTCAGAGCGCAACCGTGCACGTCACCGATCAGGTCGTAGCTACGCGCGGGATCGAGCATCAGTCGCCTCCACCACCCAACTTGCTGCCCCAGCCGAGCTTGGTCCGGCAGACTTCGTAGTAGTTGTGGTCGAGTGGGTGAATCAGCCGCAGCTTCTGCGCTTTCTTGCTGATGGTGATGGTGTCACCGGGCGCGCAGGTGAAGTGGTTCTGCCCGTCACAGGAGACTTGCGGGTAAATCTGCATATCTTTGGACACGACGATTTTCAGCTCACTGTTGCCATCGACCACAATCGGCCTACCCGACAAGGTATGGGGGTACATCGGCACAATCACAATAGCGTCGAGCTTGGGATGCATGATCGGGCCGCCCGCCGACAGCGCGTAAGCGGTCGAACCGGTCGGCGTGGCAACGATCAGGCCGTCGGCCTTCTGGCTGCAGACGAACTGGCCGTCGATGTACAGCTCGAACTCGATCATTCGCGTCGACTTGCCGGGGTGCAGCACTACATCGTTCAGCGCATCGCCCTGGCCGATGGCCTCGGCGTGGCGCCGGACTTCGGCTTGCAACAGGAAGCGGTTTTCCACCAGGTAATGGCCGTCGAGCACTTCGGCGACTTTGACTTCCAGCTCATCGGGGCGAATATCGGTGAGGAATCCCAGGCTGCCACGGTTGATGCCGAGCACCGGGATGTTGTGCCGGGCCAGCGCCCGGGCAGCGCCCAGCAGGCTGCCGTCACCACCGACCACAATCACCATGTCACAGACTTCACCGAGCATCTTGCGCGACGAAGTTTGCAGGCCATGGCCCGGCAGGACTTCGGCGATGGTGTCTTCGAGGATCACGTGCAGGTGACGATCGAGCAGAAACCGTTTCAGTCGGCGGACGGTATCCAGCACCTGAGAACTGCCCAGGCGACCGATGATGCCGATATTACGAAATTGCTCCATGGGGCTCCTATTGG
This sequence comes from Pseudomonas sp. Pseusp11, assembly GCF_047304405.1. Lineage (NCBI taxonomy): Bacteria > Pseudomonadati > Pseudomonadota > Gammaproteobacteria > Pseudomonadales > Pseudomonadaceae > Pseudomonas > Pseudomonas sp. Pseusp11. Next base: position 106,718 of record NZ_JBGLZF010000021.1, on the reverse strand, counting down.
GACGCGGCGGCCTGCGACGGCGAAAAACACGATTATGGGCGAAAGCGCGGCGTAGACAAAACCCTTTCAGCTACAACGGTGTGCTCTAGTTTCGGGCTATGCTCGCAAGATGATCCTATTTCCAGACTTGCTCCAGTTACCTCACCAGTTGCGCCACCCTGAAGTGCGCGACCTGGCTTGGGTCATCCTCGCGCCGCCGATGCTCGACGCCACCCCGTGGCCGCAGCGTCACCCCCTGGCCGGCAGTGATTGGGTGCAGGCGCCGGAGCGCCTGGAACACTGGCTCAGGCAACTGGATCGTGACAGTTACGATTTGCTGCACTGGCTGGCCCAGGCCAGGACCCGGCGCCTGGGTTTGTACTACGAACGGCTGTGGCAGTACGCCGTGCGGCACGCGCCGGGGATCGAGCTGATCGCCGCCAACATGCCGATCCGCCGTGAAGGCCACACCTTGGGTGAACTGGACATGCTGCTGCGCGATCGCGATGGCGTGCATCACCTGGAACTGGCGATCAAGCTCTACCTCGGCCCGCAGAACGGTGACGGCCATGACACCGCGCAGTGGCTCGGACCGGGTTGTCATGATCGGCTGGACCGCAAACTGGAACACCTGAGCCGGCATCAATTGCCGATTTCCGCGCGGGCGGAGAGCCGTGAGGTGCTGGCGTCGCTGGATATCCAGCAGTTCAGCGCGCATCTATGGCTGGGCGGTTATCTGCTCTATCCGTGGCCAGGGCAGGCCGAACCACCGAGCGGCGCACACCCTCAGCATTTGCGCGGTAGCTGGCTGCACCAGAAGGACTGGGCGGAGTTTGTCGTGCAGCGTCCGTTCGGTCGCTGGCAACCTCTGCCCCGCCACGCCTGGTTGGCGCCGGCGCACTATCCCAAGGAGCAGACCTGGAGCGCTGAACAGCTGGACACGTGGCTGAGCGATCTGGACCCGCTGGCACCGGCGCAATTGATGGTGCGGCTGACAGAGAATGCCAAAGGGGATTGGGAAGAGGCCGAGCGGCTGTTTCTGGTGTCCGATCTTTGGCCGAATGTGCCGGGCCAGAGTTGATTCGATTTTTGTAGGTACAGCAAAAAAGATCGCAGCCTTCGGCAGCTCCTACAGGAATCGGGCATGACCGCGGAAATTGGGTCGTCCACGGTCAACGTAGGAGCTGCCGAAGGCTCGGGCCGCGTTCGGACGATCTTTTGATCTTGATCTTCAGCAACCTAAAAGGACAACCGCAACGCCAAGGCCGCCAACGTCACCAACAACACCGGCACCGTCAGCACAACCCCGACCTTGAAGTAATACCCCCAGCCAATCCGGATATTCTTGCGCTGCAGCACATGCAGCCACAGCAAGGTCGCCAGACTGCCGATCGGGGTGATTTTCGGCCCCAGGTCGCTGCCAATGACGTTGGCGTAGATCATCGCTTCTTTCGCCACGCCGGTCGCCTGACTGGCATCGATCGAGAGCAAGCCGATCAGCACGGTCGGCAGATTGTTCATCACCGACGACAGCAACGCCGTCAGCACCCCGGTGCCCATGGCCGCGCCCCACACGCCGTAACCGGCGAAGCCATCCAGCCAACCGGCCAGATACCCGGTTAGCCCGGCGTTGCGCAGGCCATACACCACGAGGTACATCCCCAAGGAAAAAATCACGATCTGCCACGGCGCTTCTTTCATCACCTTACGCGTGGAAATCTTGTGGCCACGGGCGGCAATGGCCAGCAGCAATGCAGCGCACACCGCGGAGATCGCGCTGATTGGAATGCCCAACGGCTCAAGGGCAAAGCAGCCGAGCAGCAGAATCACCAACACCACCCAACCGGCATAAAACGTTGCGGTGTCGTGAATCGCGGTGGCCGGGTCTGCCAATTGCTCGGGATGGTAATCACGGGGGATGTCGCGACGAAAAAACACCATCAACATCGCCAGGGTCGCTGCCACGCTTACCAGATTGACCGGGATCATCACCGCGGCGTAGCGGTTGAAACTGATCTTGAAGAAGTCAGCCGAAACAATGTTCACCAGGTTCGACACCACCAGCGGCAGGCTCGCGGTGTCGGCGATGAAACCGGCCCCCATCACGAACGCCAGGGTCGCCGCCGGGGAAAAACGCAACGCCAGCAGCATGGAAATCACGATCGGCGTAAGAATCAGCGCCGCGCCATCATTGGCGAACAACGCCGAGACCAGTGCGCCGAGCAGCACCATATAAGCAAAGAGCTTGCGCCCGCTGCCCCGCCCCCAACGGGCCACATGCAACGCGGCCCAGGCAAAGAACCCCGCCTCATCCAGCAGCAGGCTGATGATAATCAGCGCAACGAAGGTGCCGGTGGCATTCCAGATGATCTGCCATACCAGCGGAATATCGCTCAGGTGCACCACCCCGGACAGCAGCGCCAGCACCGCGCCGAATACCGCACTCCAGCCGACGCCCAGGCCTTTGGGTTGCCAGATCACCAGGGTGATGGTCAGCAAAAAAATCAACGATGCGATGAGCATATAAACCCGGTTCCAGCCCGACGGAAAAACGAAGCGCGGAATATAGGGAGGTTTGAATAGACCGTAAAGTGAAGGCTGGATGAAATGCCTGATGTAGCAGCAGCCTCGCAGGCTTGGCAGCTGCTACAAGCTACAAGGCAGGGTCATGGCTTTTTATGCTGCTCGACCCACTGCGCATACGCATTGATGAATTTCTGCAGGAACGGCTTGAGCGACTCCGACAATTTGCCCGCCTCATCGAACGCTGAACCCGCGCCGCCCAGATAAGCTTCCGGCTGCTGCATGCACGGCACATTGAGAAACACCATCGACTGGCGCACATTGTGGTTGGCGCCAAATCCGCCGACGGCGCCCGGTGAAGCGCTGATCACCGCACCTGGCTTGCCGTCCCAGACACTCTGGCCATAGGGACGCGAACCAACGTCAATCGCATTCTTCAACGGCGCCGGCACCGAACGGTTGTATTCCGGGGTCACGAACAGCACCGCGTCGGATGAACGCACCTGTTGTCGGAAAGTGCTGTAGGCTGCCGGCGGTGAATCGCCATCGATGTCTTCGTTGTACAGCGGCAAATCGCCGATTTCGACGATAGTCAGCTTCAGATTGGCAGGCGCCAGCTCGGCCAGCGCCAGCGCGACCTTGCGGTTGATCGATGCTTTTCTCAGGCTGCCGACCAGAACGGCGATCTCGTAGACGTTGCTCATGGAAGATACTCGACTGTTCGATGGAAAGAGCTTCTAGTTATAGATGATCAAATGACGATTCAACCAGCGGGCGACGGAAAATCACCGCCCCTGACTATTTTTTTCCTGTAGGAAAACTTACCTCGCCCAACCACGGTCTACAGAGCCGCAAATTGAGTGATTTATCTCCAGAGGTTCTAAGCAGATGGCAGCAGTACTCGTCGGTCAGTTCCATGCAAGAGACGCGGAAGGCCGTGTTTATTCCGTGCATGAGTTCCAGGAATCCACCCTGTCGCACGACGGCCTCGCCGGCTCTGCGCCTGTCACCACCTATAAACTGGCCATTGGCGATCGGGTCAACAAACTCGACGACAACGCGTTTGTGCTGGTGCAAACCGGTGTCACCCTCATTCGCGAACCTGAAACGAACGTCGCTTCATAACCCGCTGTTATGAGCAGAAGTCATATGCGCGCACTTGAGTTAGGATTCAGTCACTGACTCCCTCACCTGCTGAACATGGACTTCACGCATGCGTTTACGTCATATCGAAGTGATCCAGGCGCTCCTGCAGACCGGTCACCTGGGCACCGCCGCCGAATGGTTGCAGTTGCCCGTGACCGAGGTTGAACGCACGCTGCGCGATGCCGAGGATCAGTTGGGTTTCATGCTGTTTGCCAGCGTGCGTGGCCGTCTGCAAGCCACGCGCGAGGCGCGGGAGTTGCAGGTCGAGATCGCCCGCGTCTACGAGGCCCTTGAGCCGGTCCAGCGACTGGCCAGCAGCCTCAAGCAATATCTGGCCCCACCCTTGCGAATCATCTGCACCCCGCCATTGGCGCAACAGCTGTTGCCGCAAAGCATTGCGGCGCTGCGCCGACGCCTCCCCGATGCACCTTGCACCCTCCTGAGCCAACCGACCCGCGAGATTGTCAGAAGCCTGCTGCTGCGCGAAAGCGATCTGGGCCTGAGCCTGCACGACCCGGATCATGCCGATATCGATTGCCAGGTCATCGCCCAGGGCAAGCTCCAGCTATTGGCACCCCATGGCTGGCTGCAACCGAAACAGAAGTACATCTCGCTGCAAGACCTGGCCGGCCAGTCAATGGTTGGCCTGGAAGGTCACGACCCGCTCAGCCCGGCGCTGGACAACAAGCTGCATGCGCTGCGCCCTGCCCCGGTCATCCAGACCCGAGTGCAGACGCATCAAATGATGCGCAGCATGGTCGAGGCCGGTGAAGGCCTGGCGATTGTCGATCCGTTTACCGCCCTCGGCGCCAAATCGGCCGGGCTCGATGCCTGCCCGCTGGCACCTGCGGTACCGGTCAGCGTCTACGCCCTGCGCCTGAAAAACGCCGAGCCCTCTCCGGCGGTTCAGACGCTGCTGGACATCATCACGGAACAAGCCGTGGCGATGCTGGCGAGCTGATCGGTTTTTCCAGCGGGTTATCGAACAATCGATACCAGAACAATGCGACTTCGGCGGTGTTCGGGTCGATCCCGCGATAACGCAGATGATCGATCCCGCCAACCACGTAGCCACAGCGTTCATACAACCGGCAGGCCCCAAGATTATTGTTCTGGGTTTCCAGCATGATGCCCGGCAGCTTTTTCTTGCGGCTCCAGAACTGCGCTACGTCCAGCAACGCCTTGGCCACGCCATGGCGACGCGCCGGTGCATGCACCGCCAATTCATCGATATGGGCGAAACCGTTCCAGTTGGTGCTGACCACCAGGTGGCCCACCGGCTCATCATCCAGATAGGCCATGAAAATCGCACTGTCGGCGGCGTCGCGAAAACTGCTGAACTCTTCGGGATCGATGCCGTAGCACTTTCGATACGGGGTGATTGGCGTTACCGGCCACTGCGCCACCGGCTTGCCGATTTCTGCTGCGCCATAGGCGGCGACTTCAAAACTGAAATCACTGCCCCAGATATAAGCCGCAAAACCCTCATCGGCGACACGCACCGAGAGGCCCGGGTATTTGGGATTCATGACGGGCTGCATACTCGCAAAGGTCCTCATTCCTTGATGCAATCGACGGTGTAGTGCCGTCCATTGCCCTCGTCTTCATGTTGCAAGCCATGCACATCGGCGACAAACCCGGGGAAGCTGCTGTCGAACGCCCGGGCAAACTTCAGGTAATCGATAATCGAGCGGGTCGACTCGGTGAAACGCTCACCGGGCATGATCAACGGGATCCCCGGCGGGTATGGCACCAGCATCACTGCCGCGATCCGCCCGTCCAGGGCATCGATCGAAACGGCCTCCACTTCCCCGCGTACCAATTGATCATAGGCGTCCGCTGGCTTCATCGCGACTTCCGGCAACACTGTGTACATGCGTTTGAGGTGTTTGGCCGTGGCATTACTGCGATAACAGGCGTGCAATTGATCGCACAGATCGCGCAACCCCATGCCTTGATATCGGGCCATGTTCTGTTGCGCCACGCACGGCAGGCAGGTAGCTAGGCTGACGTTGGCGTCGTAGCTGCGCTTGAACTCCAGTAACTCGGTCAGCAGCGTGCTCCATTTGCCCTTGGTAATGCCCATCGAGAACAGCACCAGGAACGAATACAGCCCAGTCTTTTCCACGACCAGCCCGCGCTCCCAGAGGAACTTGCTGACCACCGCCGCCGGAATCCCGCGCGCACTCAGCGCGCCGCCCGCCGTCAGCCCCGGCATTACCAGTGTGACCTTGATCGGATCGAGCAGCACGTAGTCGTCGGTCACGCCGCCAAAGCCGTGCCAGTCAGCGTCGGGTTGCAGCAGCCAGTCTTCGCTGACCACCTGCTCGATCGCTTCCGCCGAGGGCGGCTGCCAGATGGAAAACCACCAGTCATCGGCGGCGATATGCTGGCGCAGATTGGCCAGCGCCCGGCGAAAACTCAGGGCTTCGTCGAACATTTCCTGTAGCAGCGAACGACCGGCCGGCCCTTCCATCATCGCCGAGGCCACGTCCAGCGAGGCGATGATGCTGTACTGCGGCGAGGTCGAGATGTGCATCATGAACGCTTCGTTGAAACGGTCGCGATCCAGCTGCCGCGCACCGCCGTCCTGCACGTGAATCATCGATGCCTGGCTGAACGCCGCCAGCAGTTTGTGCGTGGAGTGGGTGGTGAACACCAAGGGGCTGTCTTCGCTGCGGGACGTGCCCATGCCGTAACGGCCGGCGAAGAACTCGTGGAACGCCGCGTAAGCGAACCAGGCCTCGTCGAAATGCAGCACCTCGACACTGTTGCCCAGGCTCTGCTTGATCAGCTCAGCGTTGTAACAGAGGCCGTCGTAAGTCGAGTTGGTCACCACCGCCAACTTGACCTTGGGCTCGCGCCCCTGAGTCAGTGGACTCGCGTCGATCTTGGCCTGGATCGATTCGCGGCTGAACTCACTCAACGGGATCGGGCCGATGATCCCCAGCTCATTGCGCTCCGGGCACAGGTACAGCGGAATCGCGCCGGTCATGATGATCGCGTGCAACACCGACTTGTGGCAGTTGCGATCCACCAGCACCAGATCATCGCGGGCCACCATGGAATGCCAGACGATCTTGTTGGCGGTCGAGGTGCCGTTGATCACAAAAAAGGTGTGATCGGCGCCGAAGTTGCGTGCTGCTCGCGCTTCCGCCTCGGCCAAGGGACCGGTGTGATCGAGCAGCGAACCGAGTTCCGGCACCGACACCGACAAATCCGAACGCAGGGTGTTTTCCCCGAAAAACTGGTGAAACGCCTGCCCCACCGGGCTTTTGTGATACGCCACACCGCCGCCATGCCCCGGCGTGTGCCAGGAATAATTGGAGTCGGCGGTGTGCTGCACCAGCGCCTTGAAGAACGGCGGCAACAGGCCATCCAGGTACTTGCGCGCCGCACGGGCAACCTGACGGGCGAGGAATGGCACGGTGTCTTCGAACAAATAGAGAATGCCGCGCAGCTGATTGAGCTCGGCCATGGCGTCGGCCGGAGCATTTTCCAGGGTGACTTGCTCGCCCAGGGCGAAAATCGGCAGGTCCGGCGCCCGAACCCGTGCCAGGCGAATCAGCTCGGCCATGTTATGCAGCAGATGGGCGTGGGTGCTGGCGTCTTCGGCGGCAATCAACATGCAGGCAAGGCCGTGATGGGTCGAGGCAACCAGACGCCCCTCGGTGTAATCAACCGCCGAAACGATACTGAAACCTTCCTGCTCCAGCTCCCGGGCAATGCCACGCACACGATCACCGGCAACGGTGTCGGCCTTGATGTCGCGGTGGACGATCAGGACCGGGAATTTCAAATCTTTATACATGAGGCTCGGCGTCCTGAAGCGGCAGATCGTGGCCTGCCAATTACCTCAGGGTAGAGGGTTGGAGCGCATGTGGCGAGGGGGCGTGCCCCGTGGCGGGTCGGCTGACGCACCAATATGTGGCCTGACACCCCGGATGAGAGAGGATTTTTGTAATGGAGATTTTGGAGGGACAGGTTTTTCTGTGGCGAGGGGGCTTGCCCCCGTTCGGCTGCGCAGCAGTCGTAAATCCTGCCAACGCGGTGAATTTGAAAAAATCCGGGGCCGCTTCGCGCCCCAACGGGGGCAAGCCCCCTCGCCACAAAAGCCCATCACGATCAGGCCTGAGCCTTGGCCTCGGCCAGTTGCTGCCACAGCGACGGCGCGCCGGCGGATTTGGCAATGGCTTCCAGGCGCGCAACGTGTTGGGCCAGATCCTCTTCACTGGCGCGGATGATCCGGGTCGGCTGACGATCGGCCGGCAGACGACGGATTTCCGTGGCGGAATTATCGGCGCCTTCGCCCGAACCGTTGCCATCGGACGCGTTACCGGCCAGCGACAGGCTGGTCTGACCGCCGGTCATGGTCAGGTAAACGTCGGCGAGAATCTCGGAGTCGAGCAAGGCGCCGTGCAGTTCACGGCCGGAGTTATCGACGCCATAGCGTTTGCACAAGGCGTCGAGGCTGTTGCGCTGCCCCGGGTGACGTTCCCGGGCCATTATCAGGGTGTCGAGGATCGTGCAGTGCTGTGTGATGTCCGCGCGATCGTGCTGGCCCATCAAGGCAAATTCGTTGTTGATGAAGCCAACGTCGAACGCCGCGTTATGGATGATCAGCTGTGCGCCCTTGATGAACTCGAAAAATTCATCGGCCACTTCAGTGAAACGCGGTTTGCCCACCAGAAATTCGTTAGTGATGCCGTGGACGCCGATGGCGCCTTCGTCACTCTCGCGATCCGGTTGCAGGTAAACGTGGAAATGCCGGCCGGTCAGGCGCCGACCGATCAACTCGACACAACCGATTTCGATAATCCGGTGGCCGTCGGTCACCGGCATGCCGGTGGTTTCGGTATCGAGTACAACGGATCTGGTGGCCATCAGTGCTCAGCTCTCAACGGGTCAATCGTGCAAAAGCGGCGATGTTAACACGCTCGCGGGATCGGGCGGGCGTCCGCCGCTCTGCCTGATCGTTCCCACGCTCCGCGTGGGAATGCATCCCGTGACGCTCTGCGTCACATCCGAAGCGGAACGCGGAGCGTCCCTGGCGGCATTCCCACGCAGAGCGTGGGAACGATCATCAGTAGAGGGTCTAGGCCTGCTTGTACCCGCGCACTTCATCCACGCCACGGTTGGCCAGTTGGTCGGCCCGTTCGTTGCCATGATGGCCGATGTGCCCGCGCACCCATTTCCAGGTGACGTTGTGGCGGTTGACCTGCTCGTCGAGCAGTTTCCACAGGTCGGCGTTTTTCACTGGTTCCTTCGCGGCGGTTTTCCAGCCGCGTTTCTTCCAGTTGGCCATCCACTCGTTGATGCCTTTCATCACGTACTGGGAGTCGGTCACCAGCAGCACGTCGCAAGAACGCTTGAGCTCTTCCAGGCCACGGATCGCCCCCATCAGCTCCATGCGGTTGTTGGTGGTGTTGGCTTCGCCGCCCCAGAGTTCTTTTTCGACGCCCTTGCACACCAGCAACGCGCCCCAGCCGCCTGGGCCAGGATTGCCCTTGCAGGCGCCATCGGTGAAGAGTTCTACGCTATCGCTCATGCCAATCTATCCAGAAAATGCGCTGGCTCGCCGATCGGTGACCGACGATGCCCGAGGCCGGGGCATACCCGGCCGGGAATATAAAAAAGTGTATTACGGCTCGATGTGACGACGATTGACCTTGGCCATCGGCAACGGAATCAGCTTGCCCATCGGTTCGCGCCGTACCTGGCGCACCGGCCGCAGCCCCACCACGATCTTGCGCGCGACTAATAAATAGAAGCCGCCACCCGACAATTGCCAGTCACCGGCCTTGCGCTCCCAACCGGCCAGACGAGCTTGCCAGGCAGGTGACGCAAGCGGCGGACGATAGCACCCGAAGCGGCGTTTCTCCAGCGCGAAGCCCAGCAGGTTCAGCCAGTCGCTGACCCGCGACGGCGAAATGCAGCGGGCCTGGCGCAAGGCGTCATGGGCGAACACATGACGCAGGCCCCAACTGCTCCAGGGGTTGATTCCGATAATCAGCAGATGCCCGCCGGGGCGCACACTGCTCGCCGCTTCGCGCAACAAGCCGTGTGGCGACAGGCAAAAATCCAGCCCATGCTGCAACACCACCACATCGGCGGCATGCTCGCTCAAGGGCCAGGCCTGCTCTTCGCAGACGATCTCGACCCCCGGCAACGGCGCGCCGAGTCGCACATTGCGCTGCACCTGCGGCGCCGACGGTGGCGTCTGTGCCGAGGGGCCGTAATGCACCAGATAGCCACCGAAGAAGCGCCCCAACTCGTCTTCGAGCATGCGTCGTTCTTCGTCCAGCAAAAATTGCCCGATGGGACCGGACAGCCAGTCACGGGCCGCGCTGATCAATGCCAGCCAGTCAGGATCAGCCTGAGCGAACGCTTTATCGGTCATTGCATTCTCCAACGCGCCAGGAAGCTCTAAGATGCGCCAATGTTTTCCGCTTGGCGAATCCGACGATGATACAGATCAGTGCCCTGCCCGCCTTCACCGACAACTACATCTGGTTGTTACAAGACCACAGCTCCCATCGCTGCGCCGTAGTCGATCCGGGCGACGCCGCGCCCGTAGAGGCGTGGCTCGCGGCGCACCCGGGTTGGGTGTTAAGCGATATTCTGATCACTCATCACCATCATGACCATGTCGGCGGCGTCGAGCGGCTGAAAAAAGCGACAGACGCAACCGTCCATGGCCCGGCCAGCGAGACCATCCCGGCACGGGACGTGGCCCTCAAGGACAGCGACCGGATCAACGTGCTGGGCTGGGACTTCGATGTCATCACAGTACCGGGCCATACCCTCGGGCATATCGCCTATTACCACCGTGGTCATTTGTTTTGCGGCGACACCCTGTTCGCTGCCGGTTGCGGACGCTTGTTCGAAGGCACGCCCGAGCAAATGCATCACTCGCTGAGCCGCCTCGCGGCGCTTCCCGAAGACACGCTGGTCTACTGCACCCACGAGTACACCCTGAGCAATCTGAAGTTTGCCGTGGCGGTCGAACCGGGCAATCCCGACACCCTCGAACGACTGGCCAAAGTCACCCGTCAACGGGAAGCCGGAATCATGACGCTGCCTTCGACCCTGGCGCTGGAAAAGCTCACCAATCCGTTTTTGCGTACCGGCGAAACATCCGTTAAAGAAAAAGTGGACGAACGGAATGGAACCGAAAACCGGGCGCCGAGTGCGGTCTTTGCTGCATTGCGGGCTTGGAAAGATACGTTCTAAGCTGCCTGCGCAATGGTACAAAAATTCTGAATGGTTGACCGCAGGGGGTGTGCTTTCTAGAATCGCCCGACATTTTCGCCCGGAACTTACTTCCAGCCAATGTCGTCACCTATTCGTAAAGCCACCAATTCAGACGCATTGACCCGCTTGGCTCAAGCCATCGCGGTGGCTGTGTCCGCCACTTTGGCGGGCTGTTCAAGCCATGTGCCGCAGACCGAAGCGACGCACACACCGAATATCGCCGCGCGAGCCAAGCAAAAACCAATCTGGCTCAGCGAAAAACCAACACCGCAAGTTCCCCAGGACGTCTGGGAGCGCATGCGCCAGGGCTTCCAGTTGCAAGACAACCTGGGCGTCAACCCGCGCATCGAGCAGCAGCGCCTGTGGTTCGCCAGTAACCCGTCCTTCCTCGAAAACGCCGGCGAACGCGGCAGCCTCTACATTCACTACATCGTCGAACGCCTTGAAGAACGCAACATGCCGCTGGAACTGGCGCTGTTGCCAGTGATTGAAAGCGCCTACAACCCGATGGCCTATTCCCGGGCCGACGCGGTGGGTCTTTGGCAATTCATTCCTTCCACCGGGCGTTACTTCAACCTGCGTCAAACCCGTTTCTATGATGGCCGTCGCGATATCACCGCCTCGACCACCGCGGCCATGGATTACCTGACCCGCCTGCACGACATGTTCAACGGTGACTGGCTACTGGCCCTGGCGGCCTACAACGCCGGCGAAGGCACGGTCAGCCGGGCCATCGAGCGCAACGAGAAGCTCGGCCTTCCAACCGATTATTGGAACCTGCCGCTGCCAGCGGAAACCCAGGCCTATGTGCCGAAGCTGCTGGCGTTGTCGCAAGTGGTGTTGGCGCCCGATGCCTATGGCGTGAACCTCAAGTCGATCGCCAACGAACCGTACTTCCAGGTCGTCGAAATCAACCAGCGCATGGACCTGTCCAAGGTTGCCGCGGTGGCCAACATCGACGAAGACGAACTGTTCCAGCTCAACCCAGCCTTCAAGCAACGCACTACCATCGACGGCCCCCAGCATCTGCTGGTGCCGACGTCCAAGGCGCAACTGCTGACTGCCAGCCTGTCGACCATGCGTCCTGAAGAGCTGATCAGCCAGCGGCCGCTCAAGCCGGTGTTCGAAGGTGCCGACGACAGCGAAATCGCCAGCATCAAGCGCGCCTACCGGGTCAAGCGCGGAGAAAATCTGGCCTCCATTGCCAGGGCCAACAAGGTCGACGTCAAGGACCTGCAACGCTGGAACAAGCTGAACGGCAAGAACCTCAAGGTCGGCCAGACCCTTGTGATGCAGGACACCAGCAAGCGCAGCGGCGGTCGCATCAACACTGTCATGGCGGCGAACAGCAAAACCAGCGGCAAGTCAGACAAACAGAAACCGCAGACCCAGTACAAGGTCCAGCAAGGCGACTCGTTGTACATGGTTGCCAAACGTTTCAATGTCGAAATGCAACACCTCAAGCGCTGGAACCCTCGGGTAGGCCAGGCGCTGAAACCGGGTCAGATGCTGACGGTTTCTTCCCCGCATTAAACAGCACGCCCTGCCTAGGGGCTTTTGTGGCGAGGGAGCTTGCTCCCGCTGGGTTGCGAAGCAGCCCCAAAACCTGAAATCCGGTAACTTCTGACACGCCGCGTACTAGGGTTTACGACTGCTTCGCAGCCGAGCGGGAGCAAGCTCCCTCGCCACAGGTTCTGCGATCCGCAGGGCTATCGAGGCAGCGGTTAACAACGCATTAAGCCCCCGTCTTTTTCCTGTCGATACAAGCTGTTACTGTACGGCCCACAAAGCCCAAGCCGCCTGGATCGGATCTCTGACTTGAAGCGTCCCCTCCTCCTTCTCCTGATCAGCCTGGCCTTGAGCTCCTCCGCAAGCGCGACGATCAGCGAAAGCCACGGTTATGCGCAGTTCGGCACGCTCAAGTACCCGGCCAGATTTACCCACTTCGACTGGGTCAACCCGCAAGCGCCCAAGGGCGGTACGTTGCGGGTGATGGCGTTTGGCACCTTCGATACGCTCAACCCTTACACCTTCAAAGGTTCGAGCCCGGTTTCCACGCCCAACTTCCTGCAATACGGCATCAACGAACTCAACGAACCGCTGATGGTCGGCACCGGCCAGTACGCGCCGTCGGGCGATGAGCCGACGTCCAGTTATGGCCTGATCGCCCAATCGGTGGAATACAGCGAGGACCGCAGCTGGGTGGTGTTCAACCTGCGCCCCGAAGCGCGCTTCCACGATGGCACGCCGATCACCGCCTATGATGTCGCGTTCTCCTATCGCCTGCTGCTCAAGGAAGGTCATCCGCAATACCGCACCAACCTGCAGGAAGTGTCGCGGGTCGACATCCTCAACCCGCAGCGCATTCGCTTCGTCTTCAAGCGCTCCGGCAATCCGTTGCTGATCCTGCGCCTGGGCGAGTTGCCGGTGCTGCCCCAGCATTACTGGAAAGATCGCGATTTCAAGGCCACCACCTTCGAGCCGCCATTGGGCAGCGGGCCGTATCGCATCACTTCGGTAACCCCCGGGCGGCAGATCGTCTTCGAACGGGTCAAGGATTACTGGGGCAAGGACCTGCCGGTCAATCGCGGCAAATACAACGTCGATCGCATGGAAGTCGAGTTCTACCGTGACAGCGACGTGGCCTTCGAAGCGTTCAAGGCCGGCGAGTTCGACATCTACATCGAGCATCAGGCAAAAAACTGGGACAACGGCTACGACTTCCCGGCCGTGCGCCGTGGCGAGGTGATCAAAGCGCAGATCCCGCACCAGATCCCGACCCAGAGCCAGGGCCTGTTCATGAACACTCGGCGGTCGACCTTCGCCCAGATCAAGGTCCGTGAAGCGCTGGGGCTGATGTTCGATTTCGAGTGGACCAACCGCACGCTGTTCAGCGGCGCCTACACACGCGCCATGAGTTACTACCCCAACAGCGAGTTCTCTGCCACGGGACTGCCGGTCGGCCACGAGTGGCTGTTGCTCAAGCCCTATCGCGATCAGTTGCCCGCCAAGCTGCTCACCGAGCCGTTCAGCCTGCCGCAAACCGAAGGCCGCGGCATTCCGCGCGAAACCATGCGCAAGGCCTTGGGCCTGCTCGCCGAAGCCGGCTGGAAGCTCAATGGCCAGCGGCTGCAGAACAGCATCGGCCAACCGCTACGCTTCGAGATCCTGCTGGTCAACCCGAACCTGGAGCGGATCCTTCAGCCTTACGTCGAGAACCTCGCCAGCATCGGTATCGACGCACGGCTGCGCACGGTCGATCGCGCCCAGTACAAACAGCGCCTCGATCAATTCGATTTCGACATGATCCTGATGACCCTCAACCAGACCCTCAGCCCGGGCCTGGAGCAATGGCAGTACTTCCACTCCAGCCAGGTCGGGATCAAGGGCAGCAAGAACTACGCAGGCATCGCCGACCCGGTGGTCGACCATTTGCTCGAACAGCTGCTCGGCGCCCAGACCCGGGATGAACAAGTCGCCGCCGGCAAGGCGCTCGACCGGGTGCTGCTATGGCAGCACTACATCATTCCCAACTGGTACCTCAATTATCACCGTTTGGCCTACCGCAACCGGTTCGCCTTCGTCACCACGCCGCCCTATACCCTGGGCCTGAGCGCGTGGTGGCTGAAATCTTCGGAGAAAGATCAATGACTCCCTTACGCGCCCTGCTCTTGCAGGCCAGCGGTCTGTTGTTCGCCGGGCTGGCCTGCGCCGCCCCGCAACATGCCTTGACCCTGTACAACGAGCCGCCGAAATACCCGGCCGACTTCAAGCACTTCGATTACGTAAACCCCGACGCGCCCAAGGGCGGGATCTTCCGTCAGGCCGGGTTCGGTGGCTTCGACAGCCTCAATCCGTTCATCAGCAAAGGCGTGCCGGCCGACGACATCAGCATGATCTACGACACCCTGGCCAAACAGGGTCTGGATGAACCCTTCACTGAATACGGCCTGATCGCCGGCAAAATCGAGAAAGCCCCGGACAACAGCTGGGTGCGCTTCTACCTGCGTCCCGAAGCTCGTTTTCACGACGGCCACCCGGTGCGCGCCGAGGACGTGGTGTTCAGCTTCCAGACCCTGATCAAGGACGGCGCCCCGCTTTATCGCGGCTATTACAGCGACGTGGAAGAAGCGATCGCCGAAAACCCGCTCACCGTGCTGTTCAAGTTCAAGCACACCAACAACCGCGAACTGCCGCTGATCCTCGGCCAATTGCCGGTATTGCCCAAGCATTGGTGGGCCACCCGCGACTTCAACAAGGGCAACCTGGAACTGCCGCTCGGCAGCGGCCCGTACAAAGTCAGCGAAGTGAAGGCCGGGCGTTCGGTGCGCTATGAACGGGTCAAGGACTATTGGGGCAAGGACCTGCCGGTCAATCGCGGGTTCTACAACTTCGATGTGATGACCACTGACTATTACCGCGACAACACCGTTGCGCAGGAAGCGCTCAAGGCCGGTCAATTCGACTACTGGCTGGAAATGTCCGCGAAAAACTGGGCCAAGGCCTACAACATTCCGGCGGTGACCGAAGGGCGGCTGATCAAGGAAGAGATCCCCAACGGCAACCCCACCGGCATGCAAGGCTTCGTGTTCAACCTGCGTCGTCCGGTGTTCCAGGATGTGCGCGTGCGCCAGGCGCTGACTCTGTTGCTGGACTTCGAGTGGACCAACAAGCAACTGTTCAACGGTGCCTACGTGCGCACCCGCAGTTACTTCGAAAACTCGGAGATGGCCGCCACTGGCCTGCCGGACGCCGATCAACTGGCGATTCTCGACCCGTTCCGCGGCAAGATTCCCGAGCAGGTGTTCAGCGAGGCGTTCCAGAACCCGCTGACCGACGCCAGCGGAATGATCCGTACCCAGCAGCGCAAAGCCTATCAACTGCTGCAAGAGGCCGGCTGGCGGATCGTCGACGACAAGATGGTCGACGCCACCGGCAAACCGGTGACTATCGAGTTCCTGCTGGCCCAGACTGAGTTCGAGCGGGTACTGCTGCCGTTCAAGCGCAACCTCAGCGACTTGGGCATCGACCTGGTGATCCGTCGGGTCGACGTCTCGCAATACATCAACCGCGTACGCTCCCGGGACTTCGACATGATTGTCGGCAGCTTCCCGCAATCCAACTCGCCGGGTAACGAACAGCGTGAGTTCTGGATGACCGCCGCCGCCGACAAACCCGGCAGCCGCAACTCCATGGGCCTGAAAGACCCGGTGGTGGACCAACTGGTCGAGCAACTGATCAACGCCGATTCACGCAAAAGCCTGGTGGCCCACGCCCGGGCGCTGGACCGGGTGCTGCAATGGGGCTATTACGTGATCCCCAACTGGCACATCAAGACCTGGCGCGTGGCGTACTGGAACCACATCGGCCACCCGAAGGTTTCGCCCAAATATGACATCGGCATCAACACCTGGTGGGTCAAGCCCGACGCGACACCTGCGATAGAAGTCGAAACCAAACTGCAAGCCGACCCTGCGGGCACGGAGTAATCAGATGCTGGCGTATATTTTTCGGCGACTGCTGCTGATCATCCCGACCCTGTTTGGCATTCTGCTGATCAACTTTGTGATCATCCAGGCCGCCCCCGGTGGGCCGGTGGAACAGATGATCGCCAAGCTCGAAGGCTTCGAAGGCGCCACCAGCCGCATTGCCGGCGGCGGTGCCGAAGTGTCGGTGGCCGGCTCGGCCTATCGTGGGGCGCAAGGCCTGGACCCGGCGCTGGTCAAGGAAATCGAGCACATGTACGGCTTCGACAAATCGGCGCCGGAACGCTTGTGGATCATGATCAAGAACTACGCCACCCTGGATTTCGGCGACAGCTTCTTCCGCGACGCCAAGGTCATCGACCTGATCAAGGAAAAGATGCCGGTGTCGATCTCTCTCGGGCTATGGAGCACGCTGATCATGTACCTGGTGTCGATCCCGCTGGGGATCGCCAAGGCGACGCGACACGGCAGCCACTTCGATGTGTGGACCAGTTCAGCGATCGTTGTCGGCTACGCGATCCCGGCGTTCCTGTTCGCCATCCTGCTGATTGTGGTGTTTGCCGGCGGCAGCTATTTCGACTGGTTCCCGCTACGGGGCCTGACCTCGAACAACTTTGATGAGCTCAGCACCGGCGGCAAGATCCTCGATTATTTCTGGCACCTGTCTCTGCCGGTCACTGCACTGGTGATCGGCCACTTCGCGACCATGACGCTGCTGACCAAAAACAGCTTCCTCGACGAAATCAACAAGCAATACGTGGTCACCGCCAAGGCCAAGGGCCTGACCCGTCACCGCGTGCTCTACGGCCATGTGTTTCGCAACGCGATGCTGTTGGTGATCGCCGGCTTCCCTTCAGCGCTCATCGGGATCTTCTTCACCGGCTCATTGCTGGTGGAAGTGATCTTCTCCCTTGACGGCCTCGGCCTGATGAGTTTCGAAGCAGCGATCAACCGCGACTACCCGATCGTCTTCGGCACGCTGTTCATCTTCACGCTGCTGGGGCTGGTGCTCAAGCTGATCGGCGACCTCACGTACACCCTTGTCGATCCGCGCATCGACTTCGAAAGCCGGGAGCATTGAGATGAACCTGTCCCCTCTCAATCGCCGACGTTTCGAGCTGTTCAAGGCCAACAAGCGAGGCTGGTGGTCGTTGTGGCTGTTTCTGATTCTGTTCGGCGCAAGCCTCGGCGCCGAGCTGATCGCCAACGACAAACCGCTGGTGGTGCATTACGACAACGCCTGGTACTTCCCGGCGCTCAAGCGCTATCCGGAAACCGCGTTCGGCGGCGAATTCCCGCTGGAAGCCAACTACAAGAGCCCGTACATCCGCGAACTGCTCAAGGCCAAGGACGCCTGGGTGGTGTGGGCGCCAATCCCCTACAGCTACCAGAGCATCAACTACGACCTGAAAGTCCCGGCCCCCGCGCCGCCGTCCGCCGACAACCTGCTGGGCACCGACGATCAGGGCCGCGACGTGCTGGCCCGGGTGATTTACGGTTTCCGGATTTCGGTGCTGTTCGCTTTGACGCTGACCATTCTCAGCTCGATCATCGGCGTGATCGCCGGCGCCTTGCAGGGCTTTTATGGCGGCTGGGTCGACCTGGCCGGGCAGCGTTTCCTGGAGATCTGGTCCGGGCTGCCGGTGCTGTACCTGCTGATCATCCTCGCCAGTTTCGTGCAGCCGAACTTCTGGTGGCTGCTGGGGATCATGTTGCTGTTTTCGTGGATGAGCCTGGTGGATGTGGTACGCGCCGAGTTCCTGCGCGGGCGGAATCTGGAATACGTGCGCGCGGCCCGGGCGCTGGGCATGCAGAATGGTGCGATCATGTTCCGCCACATTTTGCCCAACGCCATGGTCTCGACCATGACCTTCATGCCGTTCATCCTGACCGGCGCCATCGGTACGCTGACCGCCCTCGACTTCCTTGGCTTCGGTTTGCCGCCGGGCGCCCCGTCGCTGGGTGAGTTGGTGGCGCAGGGCAAATCCAACCTGCAAGCACCGTGGCTCGGTATGAGTGCGTTTGCGGTGCTGGCGTTGATGTTGAGTCTGCTGGTGTTTATAGGCGAGTCCGCTCGCGATGCCTTCGACCCGAGGAAGTGAAATGAATCAGGACAATCTGATCGAAGTGCGCGACCTGGCCGTCGAATTTGTCGTTGGCGAGCACGTTCAGCGGGTGGTCGAAGGCGTCAGCTTCGACATCAAGCGCGGCGAAACCCTGGCGCTGGTGGGTGAAAGCGGCTCCGGCAAATCGGTGACCGCCCACTCGATCCTGCGGCTGTTGCCCTACCCGCTGGCCCGGCATCCGTCCGGCACCATCACCTATTCAGACCGGAACCTGTTGGAGCTGAAAGAGAAAACCATCCGCCACATCCGCGGCAACCGGATCGCGATGATCTTTCAAGAGCCGATGACCTCGCTCAACCCGCTGCACTCGATCGAGAAGCAGATCAACGAGGTATTGGGCATCCACAAGGGCCTGACCGGCAAAGTCGCGACCAGGCGCACGCTGGAGCTGCTGGAGATGGTCGGCATCCCGGAACCCGAGAAACGTCTCAAGGCCCTGCCCCACGAATTGTCCGGTGGCCAGCGCCAGCGGGTGATGATCGCCATGGCCCTGGCCAACGAGCCGGAACTGCTGATCGCCGACGAACCGACCACCGCGCTGGATGTGACTGTTCAGCTGAAAATCCTCGAATTGCTCAAGGAATTGCAGGCCCGCCTGGGCATGGCGTTGTTACTGATCAGTCACGATTTGAACCTTGTACGAAGAATTGCGCATCGCGTATGTGTCATGCAGCGCGGTTGCATCGTCGAACAGGCATCGTGCGAAGAATTGTTCCGCGCGCCGCAGCATCCGTACACCCGGGAACTGCTGGCAGCGGAGCCCAGCGGCAAGCCTGCGACCAATGTAATTGGCCCGCCATTGCTGCAGGTCGAGGACCTGAAAGTCTGGTTCCCGATCAAGAAAGGCTTTCTGAAAAAGACCGTCGACCACATCAAGGCGGTGGACGGCATCAATTTCAGCCTGCCCCAGGGACAGACTCTGGGGATTGTGGGAGAAAGCGGTTCCGGCAAGTCGACGCTAGGTTTGGCGATTTTGCGGCTGATCGGCAGCAAAGGGGCAATCCGTTTTGAAGGCAAGCAGCTAGACTGCCTGACGCAGCAACAGGTTCGGCCGCTGCGGCGGGAAATGCAGGTGGTGTTCCAGGACCCTTTCGGCAGCCTGAGCCCACGGATGTGCGTGAGCCAGATCGTCGGTGAAGGCCTGCGGATCCACAAGATGGGCACCGAGGCCGAGCAGGAACAAGCGATTATTGCGGCACTCAAGGAGGTAGGCCTGGATCCGGAAACCCGGCACCGCTACCCCCATGAATTTTCCGGTGGGCAGCGGCAGAGAATCGCCATTGCCCGGGCTTTAGTGCTAAAACCGGCGTTGATTCTGCTGGACGAGCCGACTTCGGCCCTCGACCGCACCGTGCAACGCCAAGTGGTGGAGCTGCTACGTTCACTGCAAACCAAGTACAACCTGACGTATTTGTTTATCAGCCATGACCTGGCTGTCGTCAAAGCGCTGAGCCACCAACTGATGGTGGTCAAGCATGGCCAAGTGGTCGAACAGGGAGACGCGCAAAGTATTTTTGCCGCCCCCCAACATCCGTATACACAGCAGTTGCTGGAAGCCGCTTTTCTGGCACCAGCCACTGCGCAATAAACCTGAAAGAGAGGAGCAACACATGGGTTTTCTCGCCGGTAAGCGCGTACTGATCGTCGGTGTCGCCAGCAAGCTGTCCATCGCATCCGGCATCGCTGCCGCCATGCATCGCGAGGGCGCTGAGCTTGCCTTCACTTATCAGAACGACAAACTCAAGGGTCGTGTCGAAGAGTTCGCACAAGGCTGGGGTTCGAGCCCTGAGCTGTGCTTCCCGTGCGACGTGGCCAGCGACGCAGAGATCGCCAAGGTCTTCGAAGAGTTGAGCAAGAAGTGGGACGGCCTGGACTGCATCGTGCACTCCGTCGGCTTCGCACCGGGCGACCAACTGGACGGCGACTTCACCGAAGCCACCACCCGTGAAGGTTTCCGCATCGCTCACGACATCAGCGCCTACAGCTTCGTGGCCCTGGCCAAGGCTGGTCGCGAAATGATGAAAGGCCGCAATGGCAGCCTGCTGACCCTGTCGTACCTGGGCGCCGAGCGCACCATGCCGAACTACAACGTAATGGGCATGGCCAAGGCTTCCCTGGAAGCTGGCGTACGTTACCTGGCCGGCTCCCTGGGCCCGGACGGCACCCGCGTCAACTGCGTATCGGCTGGCCCGATCCGCACCCTCGCCGCTTCCGGCATCAAGAACTTCCGCAAAATGCTGGCCGCCAACGAAGCGCAAACCCCGCTGCGTCGTAACGTCACCATCGAAGAAGTCGGCAACGCCGGCGCCTTCCTGTGCTCGGACCTGGCGTCCGGCATCAGCGGCGAAATCATGTACGTAGACGGCGGCTTCAACACCACCGCCATGGGCAACATCGAAGAGTGATCTTCGGCTAGCCGTTAAAAAACCCGCCTCTTCAGGCGGGTTTTTTTTGCCTTCAAATTCAAAAGATCTTCACAACAAACACTGGGCAAACAACTGCTGGATCGGCTGTGTACGCTGGCTATAACGCTGCAACAGCACGATCTCCCGGTAGAACGTCAGCTCTCCCAGCGGGATGATCCGGACCTTCGCCCCATGCTCAAGCCACAGCCCCGCCTCGGGCAGCAGTGAAACGCCGAGTCCACATTCAACCATCTTCACGATCGCTTCCAGCTCGTCGAGCTCCAGCGCTACTTGCACATCAATCTGCTGCTCGCGCAAAAAGCGCGTCACCAATCGCCCACCGAATGAATTGCGGTCGTAGCGTACGTGGGGATGGCTGGCGAGTAACTGCAGCGGGTCATCCCCCTCGAGGTCGGCCGGCACGATCAGCACAAACGGCTCCCGGCGAATGACTTGCACCGATAATTCCTTGGGTAATTCAAACGGCGGCTTGATCAGAATCGCCAGGTCCACTTCGCCAGTGTCCACCTGGCTCAGCAGGTTCAGGGATACCCCCGGCACCAGTTTCGCCTCCAGCAATGGCGCCTGTTGCCGGAGTCGCAACAGCGCCCGTGGCAACAAACCGGTCTGGACGGTAGCCACCGCGCCGATCTTCAATTCGCCACGAAACTCGCTGATGTCATCACTAACGGCCATGCGACTGAAGATCTCGAGCATTTCCTGAGCCATCGGCAACGCTCGTTGCCCTGCGGCATTGAGGAGCGCCTGACGCCCGGTGCGATCGAACAGACGTATGCCCAACGCCTGCTCCAGATTGCGGATCTGCGCGCTGACCGCCGACTGAGTCAGGCCGATGTGCATGCCTGCCGCTGCGAACGTGCCATGGCGCGTCACGGCAATGAAGGTTTTCAGTTCCCGCAGCATACGGCTCCCCAATTGATCGAAATAATTTGAGCTCGCTGCAAAAACTATCGTCTTTTAATCAAAAAGCACAGGACTAAACTCAGCCTCAACGCTCAACCCGTCGAGGCACATCCGATGCAACTGTCCCCTTTTCATTTGGCCATCCCGGTTTACGATCTGGACGCTACCCGGCGTTTCTATGGCGAGGTGTTCGGCCTGGAAGAAGGTCGCTCCAGCGATCACTGGGTCGATTTCAACTTTTTCGGCCATCAACTGGTGATTCATCTGGCCCCGAAAAACGCTTCTCAGGAGGCCGCCCATACCAACGCCGTGGATGGCCACGACGTACCGGTGCCGCATTTCGGTGTGGTATTGCCGATGGAAGAATGGGAGGCGCTGGCCGAACGCCTGAAAGCCCTGGGCACACACTTCGTGATCGAGCCGGGCATCCGGTTTCAGGGATTGGTGGGCGAACAGGCCACGATGTTTCTCTTCGATCCCTGCGGCAATGCCTTGGAGTTCAAGGCATTCAAAAATATCAATCAGTTGTTCGCCAAATGATCCGCCCATCCCTTGATGCCACCACCCTCAGTGAAGCGGTGGTCAATGGCGAGACCACCGCTGCCATCATCGCCGAAACCTTTCTTGAGCGCATTCAGGCGCGGGAGCCGGATATCCAGGCTTTTGTCTCGTTCGACGCCCGGCAGGTACGCGCCGATGCGGCGCAGCACAACGGCCGTGGCCTGCTGGCCGGCGTCCCCGTGGGCATCAAGGACATTTTCGACACCGCTGCCTACCCCACACAGTTCTATTCACCCATTTATACCGACCATCAACCCTCCCGGGACGCCCACGTCGTGACGCTGCTGCGCCAGGCCGGGGCGCTGATCATGGGCAAGACCCATACCACCGAGTTTGCGTACATGCACACCGGTCCAACCCGCAATCCCCACGACCTTACGCGAACACCGGGCAGCTCCAGCGCGGGCTCGGCGGCCGGGATGGCAGCAGGGTTCTTTGCCCTGGCGCTGGGCACCCAGACAGCTGGCTCGTTGCTCAAGCCGGCATCCTACTGCGGCCTCTTCGCTTTCAAACCGTCGCTGGGGCTGGTGTCGCTGGAAGGGGTAAAACCGTTGGCGCCGAGCTTCGACACCGTGGGTTGGTATGGCCAGTCAGTGCGCGACCTGCACCTGGTAGCGCGCGTGTTGATTCCCGGGTTTGTGATGCCTGACATCGAGGGGCGTCCACTGCAATTGGGGTTCTGCCGCACATCACGCTGGAATCAAGTGGACCCCGACGTGGTCCTTGCCCTGGAACAGGCGGTGGATCAGTTGCGCAGCGCCGGCCATCACGTGAGCGACGTACGGCTGCCGGATGAGTTTGCCGGTGTATTCGACGATCATCAGTTGATTAACGATTGCGAAGGTGCCCGCTCGCTGGCGAAGGAGTTTCAACAACACCGAACACAATTGAGCCCTTCGACCCTGGCCATGTTCGAGCGGGCGGCGACCACAACCTGGCAACAGGAATCCGCTGCCAAGGCGCGCCTGGCTGATCTTGCCCCACGCTTGAGCGAGCTTTGCCGCCCTTTCGACGCCATGCTCGGCGCCTCTTGCGGGATGGTCGCGCCGGTCGGCCTGGAAAGCACCGGGCCGTCGGACTTCATCAAGTTTTGGGGGGCGTTTGGCTTGCCGCAACTGAACATCCCGCTGAGGCCCGGCCAAGCCATGTTGCCTGTCGGGCTACAGATGATCGGAAGGTTCAGAGAGGATGGTCAGCTGTTACGAACGGCCGAGCACGTTGCAGCGGTTTTGCAAGGCGCCATTCAAGAATGACGAGCTTCGAACTGTCGGGCACGCAACGCCTTATCGACCAGAGCCAGCAGGTCTTGCGCCGTTTGGGTTAGCTGGGCATCAAACTCGATCTGCCCGACACTGAAGCGAATGTCATAGCCACGATGCACCGTGGCATTACGCTCATCGAGTATTTCTTCGAGGCGCGCCCTGATTGCGGCAATCTCCACCGTGTTGGCGCCGGTCAACAAGGCAGCAAACTCATCGCTGCCCAGCCGACCGATCACATCGCTTTCACGAAAAGCGATGCGCAACACGTCGGCAAAGGTTTTCAGGGCGTTGTCGCCCTCGGCACGCCCATACAACCGGTTGATGTGCTTGAAGTCATCAAGGTCGAAAAACAACAGGGTCGCAGGTTGGCCCAGCTGTCGACAGGCCTCCAGCGCCAATTCGGACAGAGCCTCGAAGCCATGACGATTGGACAGCAGCGTCAACTCATCCATGCTCGCCATCTGCACGCCCATCAGTTCTTGCTCGGCCTTGCGCGCCAGGTCGCGCAGTACATCGCGGTCCTGCACGGCGCCGTCGAGGACGTTCGGCGTGCCCGCGCCGGGTTTGAGCGGTTTGTCTGGGGTTAGCATTACTCACTCCCTTGATGGATATAAACGTTAGAGTCGTTCACACCCGGTTTGACTCCTTATAAACGCGCCGCTGGTCAGCTACCCGCCACCGGACACGGCCCTCCAGCGTCCGCCCAGAGTTTGAACTGGGTGACGAAAATGTCGTGGGGCACCGGCACCGGCGTCCGTCCCTCACCTGGATGCCAGCCCCAGAGCACCAGTTTGTCCTCGCTGACATGTTTGATCAGTGCCGCAAAATCACGATCACCATTACTGGAACGGTC
The DNA here is from genome assembly GCF_047304405.1 of Pseudomonas sp. Pseusp11. Taxonomy (NCBI): domain Bacteria; kingdom Pseudomonadati; phylum Pseudomonadota; class Gammaproteobacteria; order Pseudomonadales; family Pseudomonadaceae; genus Pseudomonas; species Pseudomonas sp. Pseusp11. The sequence goes on along the minus strand of NZ_JBGLZF010000021.1, from coordinate 82,199 downwards.
CTTGATCATCGCGCACAACCTGTCGGGCGGCAGGCCGATCCAGGCCATTTTGTGCGCGGCCGGCGGCAGGCTCCAATGCGGCGCTCCGGGCGGTGCGTGAGGCCCATAACTGGCGGGCGGATTGCTTTCGGCATGGCAACTGGCGCACGGCAGACCGGCCGCCCCTTTGCCATCCATCCCGCGAACCACCCTCATCGCGTGAGGATTGCCGGCATCGAACTGTAAAGGCGAATCGCCGGGGATATGGCAGTTCTGACAGCGGGGGCTCTGGAACACCTTCTGCACCGTTTCGAACGCCCCCAACGCAGCCTTATCGTCAGCGAACAGGTCCGAGGCATAGCCAGTCAGCCCGATCAGTACCACCGCGCCCAGCACCAGATGTCGTTTCATGTCACACCCCCGACAGTTGCAGCGGCAGTTCCCGCAGGCGCTGCCCAGTCAGGGCAAACACCGCGTTCGCCACGGCCGGCGCCACGGGCGGAACACCGGCCTCACCGATGCCACCGGGTTTGTCGGTGCTGGGGACGATGTGCACCTCGACCACGGGCATTTCGTTCAGGCGCAGCACCTGATAGTCGTGAAAATTGGACTGCTGCACCTGACCGTTCTTGAACGTCAGTTTGCTGTGCAAGGTAAATCCGAGGCCGAAGGTGATGCCTGACTCCATCTGCGCGGCGATGCTCTGCGGGTTGACCGCAATGCCGCAATCCACCGCACACACCACCCGGTGTACGCGAATCGCCAGGTTGTCCTGCGACACCTCCGCCACATGGGCGACGTAGCTGCCGAAAGACTCATGCACCGCTACGCCCAAAGCGTGGCCGTCCGGCAATGGGGCTTTCCAGTCGGCTTTCTCCACCGCCAGATTCAGCACCCCCAGATGCCGTGGATGCGCCTTGAGCAAGGTTCGTCGGTATTCCACCGGATCCTTGCCGGCCGCCTCTGCCAGCTCATCGATCAACGACTCCATGACGAATGCCGTATGGGTATGCCCCACCGACCGCAACCACAGCACGCTGATGCCGGTTTGCGGGGAATGCAGGTCGATCAGGTGATTGGCCAGCCCCTCAAAATAGGGACTGTCGGCCACACCTTCGACGGAGGTTTTGTCGACGCCGTCCTTGACCATGGTCGCCTCGAACGACGTGCCGGCCATGATCGACTGCCCGACCAGCACATGCCTCCAGGCGATCGGCATACCGTCGGCGTCCAGCCCGATGCGTGCCTGATGCAGGAATGCCGAGCGATAGTAACCGCCGCGAATGTCATCCTCTCGGGACCAGACGGTTTTCACCGGTTCGCCCGCCGCTTTGGCGACGTACACCGCCTCGCTGACAAAATCCGAGGTCGGGTTGGCCCGACGCCCGAAGCCGCCACCGAGGAATTGGGTGTGGATCTCGACCTGTTCGGGTTTGAGCCCGGTGATCTTCCCCGCGATCATCTGATCCAGGGTCTGGAACTGCGTGCCGGTCCAGATTTCGCATTTGTCCTTGGTGATTTTCACCGTGCAATTGAGCGGTTCCATCGGTGCGTGGGCCAGGTACGGCACGCTGTATTCGGCCTCGATAGTCTTCGCCGCTCTGCCCAACATCACCGTCGCGTCCCCGGCCTGGCTGACCGAGGTCCCGGGGGTGGCGGCGAGTTTACGGAAGCTTTCCAGCAGTTGCTGGCTGTCGAGCCCGGCGTTCGGCCCCGGTTCCCATACAACCTTCAGCGCATCGCGCCCCAACTTCGCCGCCCAATAATGATCGGCAATCACCGCGACTCCCGTGGGCACCTGCACCACTTTGTGCACGCCCGGCACCGCCAGCGCTTCGGCGCCTTCGAAGGATTTGACGCTGCCACCGAACACTGGCGGCCGAGCGACCACCGCGGTCATGAGCCCGTCGAATTGCACGTCCATGCCGAACTTCGCCTGCCCGGTGATTTTCTCCGGGGTGTCGAGACGCTTGGTGGGTTTGCCGATGACCTTCCAGTCCTTGGCCTCCTTGAACTTGATCGAGGCTGGATCCGGCACCGGCAACTTGCCGGCGTCATCCGCCAGTTCACCGTAAGTGGCGCGTTTGTCGCCGGCAATGACCACGCCCGATTCGGTGCGAATCTGCGAAGGCGCCATGTCGAATCGCTTGGCCGCCGCCTCGATCAGCATCAAGCGCGCCGCTGCGCCGGCCTGACGATAGCGATCGAACTCCATCCAGGTCGAGGTCGAACCGCCGGTGATCTGCATTCCGCCAAACGCCGGCAGGCCATACTCGGCGGCCGAGGCTGGCGCGTGTTCGACGCGAATTTTCGACCAATCGGCGTCCAGTTCTTCGGCGATCAACATGGTCAGGCCGGTCCAGATGCCCTGGCCCATTTCCGAATGGCCGAGCAGCACAGTGACGCTGTTGTCGTTGCCGATGCGTAAAAAGGCATTGGGCGCGAACACCTCTCCTTGATTCTCGGCGCCGAGGGCAAAGCGATGGCTGCCAGGGATGACAAACCCCACCACCAGACCGCCACCCAACACGGCACTGCTCTTGAGAAAACCGCGACGCGAGACAGAGTTGATGCTGTGCATGGCTCAGACTCCCTTCAACGTGGCTTCAACCTCAACCGATCTCGGCGGCGCGTTTGACCGCCGCGCGGATTCTTGGGTAGGTGCCGCAGCGGCAAATGTTGCCGGACAACGCCTGGTCGATGTCGCTGTCGGTAGGCTTGGGGATCTTCGCCAGCAACGCGGCCGCCGACATGATCTGCCCGGACTGGCAATAACCGCATTGAACCAAGTCGAGTTCGGCCCAGGCCTGCTGCACTGGGTGCGAGCCGTCGCTGGACAGACCTTCGATGGTGAGAATTTTCTGCCCGTGGGCCACTGCCGTAGCGGGCGTGATGCAGGAGCGCAGCGGCGCGCCATCGACGTGGACGGTGCAAGCGCCACACTGGGCCATGCCGCAACCGAATTTGGTGCCCGTCAGGTGCGCGACATCGCGCAGAACCCAGAGCAACGGCATGTCCGCGGGGACATCCAGTTCCTGGTCCTTGCCATTGATGTTCAGGGTCAGCATGGCTGATTTCCTCAGACTCACGGTGTTCTGAAGGGGCGCCGCTGTGGCAGCGAAATACCTACGCGGCGCCTTGGGTCATCCCTACAGCTAAGCGCAATTTGACCCACAAGCCATGTTCATCGACCACCGGTCGCTCCCGTCCCGTAGCAGCTGCCGAGCTGCACGAGGCTGCGTTCGGCTGCGAAGCAGTCGTGAAATCAGCTAACGCGGTGTGTCAGGTGAACCTTGCAGGCAGGGTTTGCGACGGCTGCGCCGCCGAACGCAGCCTCGCGCAGCTCGGCAGCTGCTACGGACTTGTCGATCTACGGCGCCACCCGTCTACTGCGGACTGGCTAATCTGATAATCCAGTGTGTACAACCTGCCGAGGACAACCGCCATGCAACGCTTTCCAAAAATCACGCCCTGCCTGTGGTTTGACGATCAGGCCGAAGCGGCGGCGAAGTTTTATTGCTCGATCTTCGATCACTCGAAAATCACCGCCATCACCCATTACGGCAAGGCCGGTCAGGAAATCCACGGCCGCCCGGAAGGTTCGGTGATGACGGTCAGCTTCGAGCTTGATGGCCAGACCTTCACCGGTCTCAATGGTGGGCCAGTGTTCACCTTCAACGAATCGGTGTCGTTCCAGGTCAATTGCCAGAACCAGGAGGAAGTCGACCACTTCTGGGGCAACCTGACCGCCGGCGGGCCTGTGCAGGCGCAGCAATGTGGCTGGCTCAAGGATAAATTCGGCGTGTCGTGGCAAATCGTGCCGGTGGCGCTGATGCACATGATGCAAGACCCCGACACGGCAAAATCCCAGCGTGCCATGCAAGCGATGTTGCAGATGAAAAAACTCGACATCGCCGAACTGGAACGAGCCTTTGCCGGCCAGAGCTAATACACTGAGGTACTGGCCCGCCAAGGACACCGAGATGAAGCACATCGTCGCCAAAGATGCAGACAAAGCCCCGCGTTTCTGGCGCGACGACGCCCTGCCCTTCATCGAAGCCCGCTCCATCGCCGACGGCCGTGAGGTCTGCTACGCCCGGCATTCCCACGAACACTTTTCCATCGGTGCAATCACCGCCGGACGCAGCACCTACATCCATGAGCAATCGGAGTTTCAGGTCAGCGCCGGCACTGTGGTGCTGATGAACCCCGGCGATGTGCATGCCTGCAATCCGATCGATGATCAGCCCTGGTCGTACCTGATGCTGTACGTCGAGACGCCGTGGCTGACTGACTTGCAGCATCAGCTCGGCTTCAGCCAGGACTCGGCGTTTCGCCGGTTTTCCATCACCCACAATCGCGATGTCGAGCTGTTCGCCGGCCTGAAGAACTTGTACGAGGTGTTGGTCGATCGGCAGCAGGATGTGCTGCACAAGCACAGCGCGGCGGTGGAGTTTTTCACCGAGGTGCAACAGCGGCTCAACCCTATAGATCAACCGTTGCGCGAGCCTAACTTCAAGCTGGAGCGGGCCGCCGACTACATCCGCGATAACTGCACGCACCAGCTCAAGCTCGAAGACATTTGCGAAGCGGCGCAACTGTCGCCGTCCTACCTTATTCGCGCCTTCAAACAGCATTACGGCATGACGCCCCATGCATTTCTGGTCAACCGGCGCATCCAGTTCGCCCGGGATCGACTGCGCAATGGGCGATTAATTGCCGATGTGGCGTTAGAGGCGGGTTTTGCTGATCAGGCGCATTTTCAGCGGGCGTTCAAACAGCATCTGGCGGCGACGCCTGGGCAATATCGCGGATAAGTTAATACATCGACAAGTTTCCCTATCAAGAACAGGTTAGTTAAAACCAACTCACAACCCTTGCCTGCAAAAGTCATATGAAGTCATATAAATAAAATGACAACGCGCCGAACTCTTATCTAAGCTCCCTTCCCACGCTACAACCCAACATCAGAAGATGGAGCTTCTTACTTGAACACGCAAAATAACTACGCATTTCATTCCAGCAACCAACGCGAGAAACAATCAGTCATTGAAGCCATTACCAACTTCCTCAGCGATGAAGACGTCATGGCAGCCGTTGGGTGGTTATGGGACCGTGTATCAGTTATCTGCGACCCGGATTCCGACTTCTCCCAACTACATCGTCCAGCTACTACCTGCCTGGCGAGGCTCATCCGGCAACCCGACTTCAAAAAAATCGGCGCTGAACAAGGCATCCCCCAAACAAACATCTTTCATGTCAACGAACACGGTCAACTCTTTTACTCCTATAACAACATCAGTACCCGTGAAGTCAACGGCGAGCTGGTCACCGTTGGTTTCTTCTCTGAGCGTAACGACATCGCCCGTCACTTCACTGGCGTTGCCGACATCGATGAACAGCTGCGCCTCCTTTCAAGCAGTGCCAAGCTGACCGGCGGATGGGTGACGTCCACCGAAAAAATCACAATAAGCCAGTGGTTGCGTTTTCACGGCTTGCCACTTCCGGCCAGCGTGGAAAGTGCGAAAGAGTTAATTGATTTACTGAATGCCACCACACTTCCAGTACCGTCGCCCTATGGGAACTACTGGCAGTTACTGATTTCCCCCAAAGACTCACCATTCGAACTCACGGAGAAAAATCGCGCCCTCATTCGCGATGTGATCGAGGAAGAAACCGGAGGCGAACTTCCTTTGGTTTCGCTCTATGGCCATTCGCTGAAACTTGAAAGCTTTTCCGCCGACAAACTGCCCACCAGCCAAGGTTACCGGCTGACACGGCTGATCGATATTGCAGTGTCGAGCGCGAATAATGGGCATGCGTTCATGACGGCATTAGGCTGGTTCTCTGATGAAAACGGCCCCAAGCCAACCGCACAGTTCATCGAACAGCTGATGATTGCGGTGATGCTGCTTGACCTTGATCCGGAACTGGACAGCGCCAATACCTCATTTGCAGGTTTTGACCTCTACTCGAAACGCTATTTGCTGCTTCCCCCCTCAGCGGTCCGCACGCGACTTGAACAGCATCTGGTCAGCCAACTCAAGCTCGACGCCATGATTGCCCCGCTCGTCGCGGAACTGGTCCTGGGAGGCATGGCGCCGGAATATCTTGCCGATGAGCTGCCGTCAAACCTGCGTATTGGCACACCGGCCTGGGTCGTCTTCACGCAAGCCGTACACTTTGCCGAAGCGATCGTCCCCGGTGTTTCCCGGAGCATGACCTACCAACACCTGCTGGGGTTCGCCCGCGCATCGCAGTTGACCCCTGAACTCAAAACAGTGTTTGCCACGCACTCGGCTGACCCGGTGATCACCTGGGCGCTGATGAACGATCTGATCGCCCGGGATTCAGAGGACAACCTCAACCTGCAAGCCGTTACGGTGGCGAAGGATGAGTACAAGCAACATGCTGACATGATGACGAGCTCCTTGATTGATCTGGGCAAACCGCTGCCCCATCGCAAGGCGCTCGCACTTAAAGAACTCAAATCCCAGGTGCCGGATTGTGACCCTGAGGAACTGTTGGTCAAACATCGCGGAACGGGCGGTGGTGCAGGAAGGCGGGTATCGGTTGTCGATCTTTACCTGGGCGACGAGCTTCACACCCAGGATTGGGACCGAACCAAAGGGAGCAGTATTTACGAGGCATTCCCTGATCTGACTGACCTGTACCCCATTGCAGGTCTATTTGAACAAGCGATCCACAATCATTACAACTCAATGACCGAAGCGTTGTCGGCCATTATCAAAGTTACATTTTCGCAACTAAGCCTGACGGACAGGTCGTTCATTGAGGACGGCCACCTGGGTCTCTATTGTGTTCAGGAATATACCACCACCCGATTTACTAATATCCCCAACCCGACGGGTGCTGTAAGACCGGCAACGCCCACCCCCGGAAAGACCGGTCGTTATGGCGTTATCATTTGTGCGGTACTTGATTCAGAGCTTCGTTGTTATCAACTATTTCCGATGAGGACGGAATGCGTATACAGCGAGGAGCTTAGCGAAGTGTTTCGCCCTCTCTTCATGGCCAGTGGGTCCGCTGCCGCGACATTTGTGAACCACAAACAACATTTGGAAGGCCGTCTGGATATACAGGCTTATCAAGCGAACACGGCCTCCCGCAGCTATGCAAAATCCGCTTTTTTCATCCGCAAAATCGGTGAATTCAACCCATCAGCAAGTGCAGACACCACCACGCCGAACCCCTACTTTCGTTCAACGCGAAAAGAAGCAATCAGTAACCTTATTGCAAAAGAAAACCCCTATTTCACTGAAGATGAACTGATGCAACTGGGCCTCGACCAGACCAAACGTGAAAAAGCGATTGAAAAGACCGAAGCCATCTTCACTTTCATTGTGAACCTGATCATTCCGTTCAAGGAATGCGTAGAGGAGCTTTCCTCGGGGGTGCCTTCCCGACAAAAAAACGCCATTTTCGGCTGCGTCATGGATGCCGCGGCCCTCGCTGTTTCCGTTGCCGTCATCGGCATTAAAGTGGCCGCTATCAGCGCGAAGGCCACAACCCTGGTCTCGAAACTGCTTTCCACTTCCAAAGTGGTTGGCAGTACCGTCATCAGCCTCTTCGCTCCCATCGACAATCCTACAAAGTTACTCACCGGTGGCAGCCAGCTGCTGGCTCGAGGTGTAATGAAGTTGAGCGGCCACGCCCGCTCCGCTTCTCACCTGGCAAGACAGCAATTGCGTTTTATGTCCGGTGCAAACGGCTACGACTTGATCAAGGCCATCAACCATTCCGGCTCGGCTCCCCGGATCCGCATGTCACTGGACACGGTTGCCCATGGTCGTGCGCTGTTCAAGGACGACAGCATCGAAACCGTCGAACAGATTGTGACCCTTTTGGGGAACAAAGACAGTCGTTTGCCGAGTAACGTAACCAACATTGAACTAGAACATCTGTTCAACAATGCAGTTGTTGAATCGACAACAAAACTCAAGTCAGCACAAGATTTGGAGGCTTTGATTGGCCGAGCGGCCGTAGATGATCTGTTCAAGACCTACCTCAAAAATTTACCACACGACTACATCTCCGCCCGACCAGGATCAGGAGCCGATAATTATGGCGAGGCGCTGAAAGTCCTGGCCCAGCTCGACACGAAAAATGTCACCTATGTAAAAAATTACCAGCAAAATGTGTTGAAACAAGATCTGGGCAAGGCGCCTTTTGGCCAAATCATGCCGGAATCGGCTTTCAACCCAAGCGGCTTTACAGATAATTCGCAAAGGGCGGGAGCCTGGATCGTGAACGGTTCAACCACTCCAACTAACGACCTCGACAACATCGTTGCGGTATTGCGTGAGTATGCCGGGAATAAAAAGTCGCTGACCGATCCGGCATTGATCAGAGAGCTGAACGTCCGGATTGCACCAGATGCCGCAGGCATCGAGCGCATCGGACTACATTTTGAAACGACATACCCTAGCAATATCAGTGGGTTCGCTGCGATGAAGGAGCACCTGAAATTACTCAACACCAGCCATGAGCATTTCGATAAACATTTGCTCGCCACCGTCGTGGGCTTCCACGGTCTGGGCAACGGTAACGGCCGAACCGGTCGTGCGCTGTATGCCATCAGCCAGCTACGAAACAACCGGTTCACACCGCTGACAAAAAACGAGTTCAGCTTGCTACACGGCCTCGAATGAAATGATTGTCTGGGGGATGGTGCTAGGAAAACAGCAAATACGCTGCACTCCCCCCCAGCAATCCCGCCATCACCCAGTTGAACAAACGCATGCTTGCAGGATTATTCAGATAACCCTGCAGGCATGTCCCGGCATATGCCCAACAGCCGACAGACACATAGCAAATCACCAGATACACCGCCGCAAACTGCCACACCAACCGTGCTTCGCCGTCGGCAACAAACGCGCCCATCCCCGCCACACAGGCCAGCCAAGCCTTGGGGTTGAGCCATTGCATCACCGCGCCATACAGCATCGACGGTGCCCGGCGCGACTCTTTTGCATCGATGCGACCATCGTCCGCCGCCAGCTTCCAGGCCATGAACAGCAGAAACGCTACACCCGCCAGTTGCACCATCTGCGTCAGCGCCGGCCATCGCTGCAACACCTCATGCAACCCCAGGCCCATCAGCACCAACAGCAACACAAACCCCAGAGTCGCCCCGGCCACATGCCGCTGACTGGCGCGAAAACCGAACTGCGCCCCCGAACTCAACGCCACAATGTTCACCGGCCCCGGTGTAATGGAAGCGACCAAGGCAAACGCCGCCATCGAAAGAATCAGACTCATTGCATACCTTCTTCAATTCAGTTGAACCAGGGCTCAAGGTAAAGAGCCAGGGGAATGCTGTATTGAAGAAAACAACCCTTGCCTGTTCCGCGATGCATGTCGCTCCCTGTAGGTTGCAAGACTGTCACGAAGCACCTTATGGCGGGCCTATACTTCAAGAGTCGGCACACTCGATGCGACAGGCAATCGTGTTTGATACAGGGGGTGGCGCGTCGAGTGATCGTTCACGCAGGCCACGGCCTGCCTTCATCGTAGGGAGGAGAAGATCATGGCGCGTAAATACATCGACTGCCGCGAGTTCCCAAGCGCTTCCAAATGCTCGGTCGCCCTGTCCGCAGACTCTGAAAACGAACTGCTGGAGGCCGCGGCACAGCATGCGGTCAGTGTTCACAAGCACACCGATTCACCAGAACTGCGTGCGCAACTGAAGACAATGTTCCACGACGGCACCCCGCCCGTAGAAGCACCACGTCCGGCGTAGGAGCTGCCGAAGGCTGCGATCTTTTGATTTCCCCGTAAAAAGGGACGGACCACGATTCAAGGCAAATGCCGAACAATCGTGGTCTGTCCCGTGTTTTTCTCTGTACGGCTATTTGCATCCACCGCTGTATGGGCCAAATCACCAACCACCCGTGATAAAAATACCGCTCTCGTTCCTGGAGCCCGTTCATGGACCTCGCCACCCTCTTCCTGTTTTTGCCGGCCTGCTTTGCCCTGAACATGGCCCCCGGCCCGAACAATCTGCTGTCAGTCAGCAATGCCACCCGTTACGGCTATCGTCGCGCCTGTGTGGCCGGCGTCGGGCGTTTGCTGGCGTTTGCCGGGATGATCGGCCTGGCCGCCGCCGGATTGTCGGTGGTGCTGAAAACCTCGGAATGGCTGTTCTACGCGATCAAGATCATCGGTGCCGCTTACCTGTTGTACCTGGCGTGGCAACTGTGGCGTGCCAATCCCGAGGCCGAGCAGCACATCACCGGCACGCCGGTGGGGATCCTGGCCCTGGCGCGGCAGGAGTTTCTGGTGGCAGCGGGTAATCCCAAGGCCATTTTGCTGTTCACCGCCTTCCTGCCGCAGTTCGTCGACCCGACCCAGGCGGTGGCGCCACAATTCGCGGTGCTCGGCGCATTGTTCCTGCTGCTGGAATGGATTGCCATCAGCGCCTACGCCTACATGGGCCTGCACATGCGCCGCTGGTTCGCCGAACCACGGGGCAAGCGGATGTTCAACCGTTGCTGCGCGGGATTGTTGTCGGCGGCGGCTTCGGTGCTGTTGATGGCGAAACGGGCCTGACCTTTACGCTTGGGACGGTCCTTTCAGTTCGACCTGGTTGCCGTCCGGATCGAAGCAATAGATAGACAGCCCGTTGCCTTCGGCGCCGAAACGCACGGCGGCTTTCTCGGGTTTCAGGCCAAAGGACTGCAAGTGACTGACCAGTGCTTCCTCGTCAAACGGTTCGATACGCAAACAGAAGTGGTCGACGTTGCGCCGTTCGCGACCAGCGGCAGCACCGCCCGTGCGGCCGATTTCGCCCTGGATGTCGACGAGGTCGATCATCGAGGTGCCCGCACGCAAATGCACCAGGCCCAGATCGTCGCGACGCTTGACCAGTTCGGCGCCGAGTACCTCGCCGTAAAACGCGATGCTGCGTTCGAGGTTCTCGACGCGCAGGACGATGTGATCGATGTGTTTAATCGTGAATGCTTGCATTGGGATGGATTCCTGAAAATAGCGTTTACAGCATTGCCGGTGACCCGATGACTGTAGCTCAGGGTACAAAAATTCTCTGTCGATTTTCCGGTGGAGACGCCAGGCGACGCGGCTTATGCTCAGCCCATGAACCTACAAAACGCTGTGCTGCCACCCCACGCCGAGATGGTTCGCGCCATGCTCGAACGCGACACCGCCTACGAGGGGGTGTTCTTTACCGCGGTCAAAACCACCGGCATCTTCTGCCGCCCCAGTTGCACGGCGCGCAAACCGAAGCCGGAAAACGTCGAGTTCTTCGCCCATGCCGATGAGGCGATGTCGGCGGGTTATCGGGCCTGCCTGCGGTGCAAGCCGCTGGACGCCGCGGCCATTGCGCCGGACTGGGTGCAACGACTGCTGAAATCCGTCGACGCCGACCCCGACCTGCGCTGGACTGATGCCCAATTGCTCGCCGAGGGCATCGAGCCGCTGAAACTGCGGCGCTGGTTCAAGCAGCATTTCGGCATGACCTTTCACGCCTGGCTGCGCAGCCGACGCCTGGGCATCGCCCTCGGTGGCATCAAGCAAGGCGAATCCATCGACAACGCGGCGTTCGATTCCGGCTACGAATCCTTGAGCGGTTTTCGCGATGCGTTTCAAAAGTCATTCCACATCACGCCCGGTCGCGCCGCCCACAGCGAGCCGCTGCTGTTCACCCGATTGACCACGCCGCTGGGGCCGATGATCGCCATGGCCGAACAGCGTGGGCTGGTGCTATTGGAGTTTCTCGACCGACCGGCATTGACCAAGGAAATCGAAGAACTGCAGAACCATTATGGCTACGCCGTGGCCCCCGGCCACAACGGGCATTTGCAGCAGATCGAAGAGGAACTGGCGCAATACTTCGCCGGCAAACGGAGCGAATTCAACGTGCCCCTGCACCTGCCCGGCAGCGCGTTCGCCAAGCAGGTGTGGAGCGAATTGATGAAGATCCCCTACGGCCAGACCAGCACCTATGGCGCGATTGCCGCGCAACTGGGCAAGCCCGGCGCCAGTCGCGCCGTGGGCATGGCCAACGGACAAAACCGTCTGGCGATTGTGCTGCCCTGTCATCGGGTGATCGGCGCAGACGGCTCGTTGACCGGCTATGGTGGTGGACAACCGCGTAAAGCGTTTCTGCTCAGGCTGGAAAGCGCCGCGGTGCAAATCACCCAACAACTGGCATTCTGATCACTCCACGGCTTTTCAAAAAAAGGTTTTCCAATAAAGAGTCATAAGGAAGGACATTCGATGGACACACTCGACACTCAATTCCATCAACTGCACCAGAGCGGGCTGTTGATTCTGACCAACGTCGCCGATGCCACCGGGGCGCGACTGGTGGAACAGCTGGGCAGTAAAGCCGTGGCCACCAGCAGCGCTGCGGTGGCCTGGGTGCATGGTTATCCGGATGGCAACACCTTGCCGCTTGAGCGGCTGGTTTCCACCGTCGAATCCATCGCCCGGGTCATCAGCGTGCCGTTGAGCGTGGACATCGAGGCGGGTTATTCCGATGACCTGGGGCGAGTTGCGCAAGTGGTCGACGCGGTGATCGCCGCCGGTGCCGTGGGGATCAATATCGAGGACGGTGCTGCCCCGCCCGACCTGCTGGCCCGCAAGATCGAAATCGCGCGCCAGGTTGCCAATCGCCGGGATGTGAAGCTGTTCATCAATGCCCGCACTGACGTGTACCTCAGGGGGCTGGTGCCGGCCGAAGATCGTGTCGCCGAGACGCTCAAACGCGCCGCGTTGTATCAGGCGGCCGGTGCCGACGGACTGTTCGCCGCTGGCGTCACGGCGGCGTACGAGATCGACGCCCTGTGCCACGGCACGACGCTGCCGCTGAACGTGCTCGGCTTCCCGGGCCTGCCGTCGCCTGAAGAACTGCAAGCCCTTGGCGTACGCCGTTTGAGCGCAGGCTCCGGCATCGCCGAATTCCTCTACGGCGCCATGGCCGGCCTGGCCAAAAGCTTTCTGCAAACCGGCACGCTCGACAGCAGTCACCTCAAGGCCTTCACCTACAGCCAAGTGAACGCCCTGCTGGCCCCGACCGGCAAAGTTTGACCGCAAGCAATGGAGTGCGGCGCTGCGGGGAGACGACTAGTCTTCCCGCAGCCACCCGCCCCTCAGGATGCTCCATGCCCGACACCTATCAACTGGCCAGCGAATTTCTCTCGGCCCTCGATACCGACTGGCAGCGCCACATCAGCGCCATCGGCCCCTGCCTGCATCAACCCCATGCGGCGCGCGATCCTTATGAGTCGCTGGTGCGGGCGATTGCCTATCAGCAACTGCATGCAAAGGCTGGCGATGCGATTGTCGGCCGGCTGCTGGCGTTGTTTCCCGCGAGCACCTTCCCCAGACCCGAGCAGATCCTGGCGACCGACTTCGAGCAGATGCGCGGTTGCGGCTTTTCCGCCAGTAAGATCGCGACCATTCAGGGCATCGCTCAGGCGGCGCTGGACGGCGTGGTGCCGGACTACGCCACGGCGCTGGCGATGGACGATGAAGCGTTGATCGAGCGCTTGATCACCTTGCGCGGAGTGGGCCGCTGGACCGTGGAAATGCTGCTGATCTACAGCCTGGAGCGGCCAGACGTTTTGCCGGCCGATGACTTCGGGGTACGTGAGGGTTATCGCCGGTTCAAGGGGCTGGAACAACAGCCGAGTCGCAAGCAGATGGTGGATATCGGGTTGGCGTGGAGCCCTTATCGGACGGTGGCGGCGTGGTACTTGTGGCGGGTGCCTAACCGGTAGACCGTGTAATCGTTCATCGCGGGCAAGCCCGACATCTGACGTTCAGAGCAACAACCGCGAAAAGTCGCAACACTGCAGCGCCAGTTGCGCGACATCCTGGTTCAGACCGAATTGACGATCGGTGCGGTGCAGCGCGGCGTAGCGAATCCGCGGCAGGCCCGGCGTCGTCACCAGAGCGCGCAATGCGCCTCGTTCGATCAAGTGCGACAGGCAAGCCTTGGGCAAGTAACTCACGCCGACTCCAGACAGGGTCAATCCGACCTGCACCAGCAAGTTATGGCTGGTGATGGTTTTAGGCATCTGCACATTGTGGGAAGCCATCCAGCGCTCGTAGATCAAGCCTGTCCCGGACTGGGATCCCTGGGTCAACACCGTGCAACCGGCCAGGCGCTCGATACTCACCGGGTCCGGGTCGGTAATCAGACCTGGCGCGCACATCCAGGCGTTTTCGACGGACTTCAGTGGGGTGCTGACGAACCGCGCATCGTTGTAGACATCCGGGACGATGACCAGATCGAGTTGATCGTTTTCCAGTTTGCGAAACAGTTCGCTACTCAGCTCCACCGAAGGCTCGATCTGCACCTTGGGGTAAGCCTGCCGCAGCGACTCGACCAGCGCCGGCAACCAGGTCAACGCCGTCAGTTCGGTGACCCCGAGGCGAAACCTGCGCACCAATACTTCACGGGCGCTGACCCGCTCCAGCAAATAGTCACGGCGTTCCAGCAAATCCTTGGCGTAATCCAGCAGTTCGCCGCCCTTCTCGGTCAGCCGTGCGTTGCGCTTGCTGCGGTCGAAAATCTCCACGTCGAAGGTTTCTTCCAGCTCCTGGATACGTTTGGAAATCGCCGACTGAGACATGTTCAGCTTGTTCGCTGCCGCTTCGAAGCTGCCCAACTCGGCAATCCAGAACAACGCGTCAATCTGCTTAAAGGTGATCATTGCAAACACCACATGAAAAAAAGCGATACTACCGCATAATAAAATATCGCTAAAACTGTTTGTTTATCACTCCTAAGATCGAGCCACAGCCCTGATCGGCTGCTAACTCATTCTTCAGGAGATCAGCCATGTCCTTGCCCGGTTCACGCATTCTTCCCAACCCACCGCTGGCCGCTGCCGAAGTGCTCGAAGCGTTCGCCAATGTGGTCACGCCGCACATCAGCGACAACCTCGGCCGGCACATTGGTGCTCGCGGCCTGACCCGCTACAACCGCAGCGGCAAATTGGTCGGCACCGCCCTGACCGTCAAAACCCGTCCAGGCGACAACCTGCTGATCTACAAGGCCATGAGCATGCTGCAACCCGGCCATGTGTTGGTGGTGGACGCCCAGGGCGATACCAACAACGCGGTGATCGGCGAACTGGTCAAGCTCTACGCCCAGCAGCGTGGCTGCGTCGGTTTCGTGATTGACGGCGCGATTCGCGATGTCGCCAGTTTCGACGATACCCCCTGCTACGCCCGCGGCGTCGTGCACTGCGGCCCTTACAAGAGCGGTCCGGGCGAAATCAACGTACCGGTGTCGATTGGCGGCATGCTGGTTCAACCGGGCGATTTGCTGGTCGGCGACGAAGACGGCCTGGTGGCGTTTTCCCAGGCCGATGCGGCCGAAGTGCTGCGTCGCGCCGCACAACATGCGGCCCACGAAGAACAAGTCAAAGCCGAAATCGCCACCGGCGCCCTGCGTCAGAGCTGGATGGACAAGGTCTTGCAGCAGGCCGGCCTGGCCGATTAAGGGGAACACAATGAGCACTTCATTCTTGTCTGATCGGGTGCTGGGCATTCAGCCTTCGCCGAGCATCGCCGCCAACGCACTGGTGACCGAGTTGCGCGCCCAGGGTCGGGACATCGTCAACTTCACCATGGGCGAACCGGATTTCGACACCCCGGCACATATCCTCGACGCCGCCAGCGCCGCGATGCACAGCGGTGACACGCACTACACGGCCACCCACGGCACACTCGCCTTGCGCAAAGCGATCTGCCTCAAGCTTGAGCGCGATAACGGTCTGCATTACGGGCTCGACGAAGTGGTTACCGGCTGCGGCGGCAAGCACATCATCTACCACGCCCTGGCCGCAACACTGAACCTGGGCGATGAAGTGATCGTGCACACGCCGTACTGGGTGTCTTACCCGGACATCGCCCGGTTGAACGACGCCACGCCAGTCATAATTCCCGGTGATGAATCCAACGGCTTCAAGCTCTCGCCAGCGGCGCTGGAGCAGGCAATCACCCCGCGCAGCAAATGGGTGATCCTCAACACGCCGAACAACCCGAGTGGCGCGGTCTACAGCGAAACCGAGCTGTTGGCACTGGCAGACGTCCTGCGTCGGCATCCTCACGTATTGATCATGGCCGACGAAATCTACGAGCAGTTCGTCTATGGCGATGCCCGGCACGTGCCGCTGACCCGACTCGCCCCAGACCTCAAATCGCGCACGCTGATTGTCAACGGCGCGTCCAAGGGTTACGCCATGACCGGTTGGCGTCTTGGGTTTGGCGCAGGTCCGGCGTGGTTGATCGGTGCCATCGGCAAACTGCTGTCGCAGACCACCACGTGTCCGAGTTCGGTCAGCCAGGCGGCTGCGGTCGCGGCTTTCGCCGGAGATCAGGCACCGATTGCCGGCATGCGCGAGGTTTACCAACAACGCCGTGACCGCATGCTCGAACTGTTGCAACCGATCAACGGCCTGAGCTTTACCCCACCGGACGGGGCGTTCTATGTGTTCGCCAACGTCAGCGGGTTGATGGGCAAAACCACCACCAGTGGCGAGCGCATCGACAGCGATTCGCAACTGGTCGCCTACCTGCTCAAGGAGCACGGCCTGGCCACGGTCAGCGGCGCCGCGTACGGCATGTCGCCGTATATCCGTCTGTCGTTTGCCAGTGCGCTGGACGTGATCGAAGAAGGTTGCCGTCGTCTCAAAGAAGCGTGCCAACGCTTGCGTTGACGGCTGATCGCAATACCCGACAGCCATCGGACGGCTGCCCATTGACTGCCTAGAACAACACTCATAATCATCGTCATCAAATGAGGCATCCCCCCATGCACAAGCCCCGCATCGCGCTGGTCTGGCAAATCATGATCGGTCTGCTCGCCGGCATTGCCATCGGCGCCCTGCTGCACAGCTTTCCCGAGTCTCGCCCGTGGCTGGTGAACAACCTGCTGCAACCGGCCGGCGACATCTTCATCAAGCTGATGAAGATGATCGTCGTACCCATTGTGTTTTCCTGCATGGTGGTCGGCATTGCCGGTCACGGTGACGGCAAATCCCTGGGGCGGATCGGGGTCAAGTCGCTGACGTATTTCTTCAGCATCACCACCCTGGCAATCATTGTCGGACTGGTAATCGGCAACCTGCTCAAACCCGGTGCCGGCACTGATCTGGCGAGCCTCAAGGCGGCCGCCGTTACCCTGCCGACCAGCAGCGCAGCCGGAGGGCACAGCCTGGGGCAGATCATCGTCGGTATTATTCCGGACAACGTCATCAACGCGATGGCCCAGGGCAGTCTGCTGTCGGTGCTGTTCTTCGCCGTGATGTTCGGCCTCGGCGTTTCGAAGCTTGGCAACGAACGCAAGGAGCCGTTGATCACGTTGCTGCGCGGTGTCTCGGAAGCGATGTTCAAGGTCACGTCGATGATCATGGCCTACTCGCCGATCGGTGTGTTCGGGATGATTGCCGTGACCGTGGCCAACTTCGGTTTCAGCTCTTTGCTGCCACTGGCCAAGCTGATCATGGTCAGTTACGTGGCGATTGCGTTCTTCGTGCTGGTGGTGCTCAACCTGGTGGCGCGACTGTGCGGGATCAACCTGTTCGCGCTGATGCGCCACATCAAGGATGAACTGGTCCTGGCCTTCTCCAGCGCCAGCTCGGCGGCGGTGATGCCGCAACTGATGAAGAAACTCGAAACCTATGGTGTGCCGCCGTCGCTAGTCAGTTTCGTGGTACCGGTGGGTTACTCCTTCAACCTTGACGGCGCATCGCTGTTCCTCGGCATCGGCACCTTGTTCGTCGCCCAGTTGTACGGCATCGACCTGAGCCTGGGCGATCAGGCGTTGCTGGTGGTGACCATGGTCCTGACTTCCAAGGGCGCCGCGGGTGTACCGGGGTTCATGTTCGTGATTCTCTCGGCCACCCTGGCCAGTGCCGGATTACCGCTGGAAGGCATCGCGTTCATTGCCGGGGTTTACCGGTTGATGGAGATGCCGACCACCGCCCTGAATGTGCTTGGCAATGCGCTGGCACCACTGGTGATCGCCAAGTGGGAGGGTCGCGAGGCTCATTGCCTGAAGGTGCCGCAGGGGCAGTGCTCGTAACTGAGACCGCGTCATCGTTCTTCGCGAGCAAGCCTGCTCCCACATTTGGCTTGCCCGCGAAGGCGCCCGAACGGCCACCATAAATTCAAGTGCAGAAACGCTTACGGTCTAGTCTGTCTTGAGTCATCCCAACCCCATCGGAGGCTCCCATGCAGCTCGAAGGCTCCTGCCATTGCGGCGCGGTGTCGTTCAGCCTGACCAGCGCCCACCCCTATCCTTATCAACGTTGCTACTGCTCGATCTGTCGCAAGACCCAAGGCGGTGGTGGTTATGCGATCAACCTCGGCGGCGATGCCCGGAGCCTCAAGGTGCGCGGTCGCAAGCACATCTCGATTTACCATGCGCGGCTCAAGGACGAAGGCGATAAGCGCGCCCGGCGCAGCACCGCCGAGCGGCATTTCTGTTCCCTGTGCGGTTCGGGGTTATGGCTGTTCAGCCCTGAATGGCCGGAGCTGATTCACCCGTTTGCCTCGGCCATCGACACCCCATTGCCGGTGCCGCCCGAGCACACGCATCTGATGCTCGGTTTCAAAGCGCCGTGGGTGAAAGTCGAGGCGCATCCACGCGACCAGCAATTCGAGGTTTACCCCTCAGAATCCATCGCCCAGTGGCATGTTCGCCTGGGTTTAAGCCGCTAAGTCCGTTCACAGTCTTTGACAGTTTCCCGACAAAGCTGTCGAAGATTGCTAGTCGGCACCCGCCTAGCATGGCCGCATCCAACTTCCCTTCGGGTGCTGCCATGTTCCGTTCGTTGTCTCTGTCGTTGGCTTCATGCTGCCTGCTCTTCCCCGCCGACTCATCGCACGCCGAAGAGTGGCGTTACAGCGGCAGCGACGAACGTGTAGTGGCGCCGCTGCCGGGGGCAAAGATCAGCAGTCCTTATGGAGTTTTCCTCGATACCCATAAAGGTTCGGGCTTGGCGTTTGATGAAGACGATTTCGGTTTGAGCGTGTACGTCGGCGCCAGTGATGTGCGCAAGGATCTCAAGAGCGGATTCAAAGGCTCGGATGAGCTCGACGGCATGGGCCCGATCAAGTCGCGCTCGCCACTGGGGCTGGATGGAACCTATCAGATGGGGCCGATCATCCTCGGCGCTACCTTCGAATATGCGAGTCGCGGAGCGGATTTTAACTGGTCATTGCCGGTCAATGATCCGTGGAGTTTTTCGACGGTGCTGGCGGCGCAGTGCCTGGCCAACGATGCGGCCGACAGCCCGACTGTGCAACGACGGATGCAGACGTCGTCGGTTGGACAGGTGGATTGGTGTCCCAAAAAAACCTAATCCAGGTGCGCCCAGGTCATGCGAAACGACGCCCCGCCCCACGGCGAATCCGCCACTTCCACTTGCCCGCCATGGGATTGAGACACCCGCCGCACCAGCGCCAGGCCCAGGCCGAAACCACCGGTGCGACGGTCGCGGCTGGCATCGAGGCGCGAGAACGGTTCGAAGATTTTCTCCCGTCCGTCCAGCGGCACGCCCGGCCCATCATCGTTGACCTGCACTACGTAATGATCACCGGTGCGCACCAACGACACTTCCACCCGCTCGTTGGCATAGCGAATGGCATTACGCAGCAAATTGATCACCGCCCGGGCCATGAAACGCGGTTCGATGCGAACCTCGTCAACCTGACATTCGACAATCAGCAATTGCACCCCGGCGGCTTCGGCCTCCAGCGCCACGCTACCCACCACACTGTCGAGCCAATGGCTGGCCTGAATGTTCTCCCGCGAAATTACCGTAGCGCCACGCTCAAGGCTGGCGTACGTCAGCAACTCGGAAACCATTTCTTCCAGTTCGCCGAGGTCGGCGTACATGTCGGCAATCAACTCGCGGTTCTGGGTCGGATCCGGTTGTTGCTTGAGTTGATCGAGTTCGAACGACAACCGTGCAATCGGCGTGCGCAATTCGTGGGACACCGCGTTAGTCAGCTCGCGCTGATTGGCGATCAGCCCCTCGATGCGCGCGGCCATCAGGTTGAAGTGTTCAGCCAGGTCACGAATGTTCGAGCGCTTGGACAGCTGGATGCGCGCCGACAGGTCGTTGTCGCCAAAACGTTCGGCGGCCAGGCGCAGTGTCTCCAGATCGCGCCAGTGCGGGCGTACCCAGAAATACAGCACGAAACCGATCATCACCGCGATCATCAGATAGGCCGCGGCAATGTAGAACGGCATCAGACTTGGCTCGGCCGGCAGCTTGATGCTGAGCAGCTGCGAACCTTCGTCAATGCGCGAGATGAACTGCGTGTACTTGTCGCGCATTACCAGCAGGCCCTGGGCCAACTCGGCTTGTTCCTGATCGGTCAGAGACAATTGATCGGTCTCGACCAGAGCCAGGCCCAAGCCGTAGTGAGGGCGTATGGCTTCCAGCTGTCGCTCCCGGGCCGGACTGTCCAGGCCGCGCAACTGCTCGACCAGCGACCAGGCCTGGCCACGCACCGCCTCTTGGTTGTAGCTGCGCATCTGGCCGTCGAGCAGCGCATCAAACGTGCGCTCGACGGTTTGCAGCCCCAGTACCAGGCCAACCGTCATCACCAGAAACAGTCCCAAAAATAACCGCAGCATTTACAGCTCCCACGCAAACGGATTGAACAGATAACCCTTGCCCCACACGGTCTTGATGCACATCGGTTCGCGCGGGTTGTCCTTGAGTTTGCCGCGCAATTTGCTGATGTACACGTCGACACTGCGGTTGAGGCCGTCGAAGGCGATACCGCGCATGCGATTGAGGATGTCGTCGCGGGACAGCGTCTTGCCGGCGGCGCTGGCCAGCAACCACAGCAGTTCGAATTCCATGGTGGTGAGCTCAATGCCCTCGCCCGCCAGGCGCACTTCGCGGCAACTGCGATCGATAATCAGATGACCGAACTGCAGCGAGCTACACATACTGCTGTCCGGCAGCTGACGGCGTTGCAAAGCGCGCAATCGGGCGAGCAGCACGGGGGGTTTGATGGGTTTGATCACGTAGTCGTCGGCACCGGATTCCAGGCCGAGAATGTGATCGAGGTCGTCTTCCTTGGCGGTGAGGATGACGATGGGTGTGTCGGACACACTGCGGATTTCGCGGCACACGTGCAGGCCGCTCTGCCCCGGCAACATCAGGTCGAGCACAACGACTTTCGGTTTGAATTCAAGGAAAGCGGCTACCGCGAGGTCACCGCGGTGCACCTGTCGAACTTCAAAACCGTGTTGGGCCAGGAAATGCGCAATCAGCCCGGCGAGCTTCTCGTCGTCTTCCACCAGCAATACTTTGCCAAAACCCAGGCTCTCCATGATGACCGTCTGCCAACCCTTGAATGAAATGGCCGGCATTATGGCGCCAATCGATGAAGAGACGGTTATCGCAGACAGCAAAAACCGGCCATGGAGGCCGATTTTTGGCGATGTTTCATTCTTTTAAGAGTTTTTTACAATTATTGAAGATGAAACGCTGTCACGCCGCGACCGGCACGCCACTGTGAAACCGGAACTCCACATCCGGCGACTCGATCAACGCCTGTTCGGCATCACGCACCTTGTCGATCACTTGGGCGATGTCCTTGGCGTCACCGTATTGATAAGCCAGTTTCAGATACCCCTGGAAATGCCGGGCCTCGCTTTTCAGCAGGCCGAAGTAGAACTTGCCCAGTTCCTCATCCAGATGCGGCACCAATGCCTCGAAACGCTCGCAACTGCGAGCTTCGATGAACGCGCCGACCACCAGCGTATCCACCAGTTTCACCGGCTCGTGGCTGCGCACCACTTTGCGCAGCCCCGAGGCGTAACGCCCGGCGGACAGCTGACGCAGTTCAATCTTGCGCTTTTTCATCAGGCGCATGACCTGCTCGTGGTGCACCAGCTCTTCCCGGGCCAGACGCGACATCAGGTTGATCAGATCGACGTGGGAGTGATACTTGGCGATCAGGCTCAACGCCGTGCTGGCCGCCTTGAATTCGCAGTTTTTGTGGTCGATCAGCAGCGTTTCCTGATCGGCCAGCGCGGCCTGGACCCAACCGTCGGGCGTGCGGCAGCCAAGGAACTCGTGAATTTCGGGAAGGATCATGGGGCTCACGGATAAAAGGTTCAAAACGAAGGGCGCCGATTATACCGGCCTGCCGACAGACCACCAGTCGCCACCGTTGATATGCATCAAGTCCCCGAATCGCCGGCAGCAACTATAGTTGTGCAACGCCGTGCTTTTTCATTTTCAGGAGATCCCGATCATGCAAGCCGTACGCAGCATTCTGGTGGTCATCGACCCCGAACACTCCGAAAGCCTGGCGCTCAAACGGGCCAAATTGATTGCAGGCGTGACCCAGGCGCATCTGCATCTGCTGGTGTGCGACCCCAAGCATGATCACAGTGGCATGTTGGGGGTGCTCAAGGCCGCTTTACTGGCGGACGGTTACAACGTCACCACCGAACAGGCCTGGAATCAGAGCCTGCATCAAACCATCATCGATGTGCAGCAGGCTGAAGGTTGCGGGCTGGTGGTCAAGCAGCATTATCCCGACAGCCCACTGAAAAAGGCCCTGCTGACCCCGGCGGACTGGAAACTGCTGCGCTACTGCCCGACTCCGGTGCTGCTGGTGAAAACCGCCAAATCCTGGGCCGGCGGCGTGATCCTCGCGGCCATTGATGTCGGCAACATGGACGGCGAACACCGCACCTTGCATGCCAGCATCATCGATCATGGCTACGACATTGCCAGCTTGGCCAAGGCCCATCTGCACGTGATCAGCGCCCATCCGTCGCCGATGCTGTCGGCGGCCGACCCGACGTTGCAGCTCAAGGAAACCATCGAGGCCCGCTACCGCGAGCAATGCAAGGCGTTCCAGGCCGAGTTCGACATCGACGACGACCACCTGCACATCGAGGAAGGCCCGGCGGATGTATTGATTCCGTTCATGGCCCATAAGCTGGGGGCCTCTTTGACGGTGATCGGCACGGTGGCGCGGACCGGGTTGTCCGGGGCGTTGATCGGGAATACGGCGGAAGTGGTGCTTGATGCGCTGGAGAGCGATGTGCTGGTGCTCAAGCCGGACGACATCATGGATCATCTGGAAGAGATCGTGACCCGGCATTGAGGCCACGAAGACTTGTGGCGAGGGAGCTTGCTCCCGTTGGGTTGCGAAGCGACCCCAAGTCGGTCGGCGCAGTGTGTCAGACAAAAATCATTGGCCGATTGACGACTGCTGCGCAGCCGAACGGGAGCAAGCTCCCTCGCCACAGGTTAAGCAATCAGCCGCCGAAGGCGTCTTTTAGGAACCCCGGCGCAATGTAGCGCTGGTAATGCGCTTCCGAGAGCAGGAAAAACTCCCGATCAATGGCATCGCGCAATTCCGGCAGGTTCCAGTCGCGAAACTCCGGCAGCAGCACCATTCCGTAGGCTTCCAGATTATTGATGACCCGCGCGCCCCGGGCGATCAGCTGATAAGCCCAGCAATATTCCGACTGATGCGGCACAAAGCGAATCTTGCGCTGTTCCAGCTGCATTCTTAGCAGCGCAGGATCGAAAATTTCTACCTTGGCGGCCATCACCTGGGACAACAACTGCTCAAGACGCAACCACACCGCGCGTTTTTCTTCCTCGTTGTAACCGTTCCAGTGGATCACTTCGTGATGGAAACGCTTGCAGCCACGGCACACCAAATCACCGTAAACAGTGGAGCAGAGGCCGACGCAGGGGGTCTTGATGGTCTGATTGGGCATAGGTAGACAAAACACGGGAAAGCAGAACAGGTCGGCATGTTAGCCCTTTGTCTAACATTCATCACCCCTCAAAGTTTTGGACCTAACTTACCTTTCAAATTTTTTTGCCGTAGAATCAGCCAGCCTTTTAAGGCGCCAATGTCCGTCAAGAAGCTGTTTTCAAAGCGTCACGAGCACAGTCGTTCCTTCAGAGCGGTGTTGGCGAAGGGTTTTTCCAGCGGGGAAAAGCCCAACGCCAACCCTCATCAGCTCCCCGTTCTGCAGGCGTAAAACTTTGAAAGCAGCTTCTGTAAGGAATTGCCGGTAATTCTGGCTAAGCGGCCCACAACGCCACGCAGCGCATGAGTACGGCAATTTCGGGATGAGCGTCCCGGACACCCATTTGGGACCACTGATGAGGGTAATAACTGTGCTTGAAGCCTACCGCAAACATATCGAAGAGCGTGCAGCACTGGGTATCGTTCCCCAGCCGCTTAACGCCGAACAAACTGCAGGCCTGGTCGAGCTGCTGAAGAATCCCCCGGCTGGCGAAGAAGCTTTCCTCGTTGACCTGATCACCAATCGCGTTCCGCCAGGAGTGGACGAAGCCGCCTATGTAAAGGCCGGTTTCCTGTCTGCCCTCGCCAAAGGCGAAGCAAAATCCCCTCTGATCGACAAGAAACGCGCTGTTGAACTGCTCGGCACCATGCAGGGCGGCTACAACATAGTGACCCTGGTAAACCTGCTGGACGACGCCGAACTGGCGCCAGTGGCTGCCGAAGAACTCAAGCACACCCTGCTGATGTTCGATGCCTTCCACGACGTGGCTGAAAAAGCCAAGAACGGCAACGTTCACGCCAAAGGCGTCCTGCAATCCTGGGCCGACGGCGAGTGGTTCAAGAAGCGCCCGGTGCTGGCCGACAAGATCAGCCTGCGCGTCTTCAAGGTGACCGGCGAAACCAACACCGACGACCTGTCCCCTGCTCCAGACGCCTGGTCGCGTCCCGACATCCCGCTGCACGCCCTGGCCATGCTGAAAATGGCCCGTGACGGCATCGTTCCGGACGAGCAAGGCAAGACCGGCCCGATGAAGCAGATCGAAGAAATGCGCGGCCAGGGTTTCCCTATCGCCTACGTCGGTGACGTGGTCGGTACCGGTTCCTCGCGTAAATCCGCTACCAACTCGGTACTGTGGTTCTTCGGCGACGACATTCCTTACGTGCCGAACAAGCGCGCTGGCGGTTTCTGCTTCGGCAGCAAAATCGCTCCGATCTTCTACAACACCATGGAAGATGCCGGCGCACTGCCAATCGAGTTCGACGTTTCCAACATGAACATGGGCGACGTGATCGACCTGTACCCGCATGCTGGCAAAGTCACCAAGCACAACAGCGACGAAGTCCTGACCACCTTCGAAATGAAGACCCCGGTGCTGCTGGACGAAGTCCGCGCCGGCGGCCGTATCCCGCTGATCATCGGCCGTGGCCTGACCGAGAAGGCTCGCGCCGAGCTGGGTCTGCCGCCGTTCGACCTGTTCAAGAAGCCTGAAGCTCCGGCCGAAAGCACCAAGGGTTTCACCCTGGCACAGAAAATGGTCGGCAAGGCTTGCGGCCTGGCAGAAGGCAAAGGCGTTCGTCCTGGCACCTACTGCGAACCGAAGATGACCACCGTAGGTTCCCAGGACACCACCGGTCCAATGACCCGTGACGAACTGAAAGACCTGGCGTGCCTGGGCTTCTCCGCTGATCTGGTGATGCAGTCCTTCTGCCACACCGCGGCGTATCCGAAGCCGATCGACGTGACCACCCACCACACCCTGCCTGACTTCATCATGACCCGCGGCGGCGTTTCCCTGCGTCCGGGCGACGGCATCATCCACTCGTGGCTGAACCGCATGCTGCTGCCAGACACCGTGGGTACCGGTGGCGACTCGCACACCCGTTTCCCGATGGGCATCTCGTTCCCGGCCGGTTCCGGTCTGGTCGCGTTCGCCGCTGCCACCGGCGTCATGCCGCTGGACATGCCGGAATCGATCCTGGTGCGCTTCAAAGGCAAAATGAAACCTGGCATCACCCTGCGTGACCTGGTTCATGCCATTCCTTACTTCGCCATCCAGAACGGTCTGCTGACCGTCGAGAAGAAAGGCAAGAAAAACGCCTTCTCCGGCCGCATCCTGGAAATCGAAGGCCTGGAAGGCCTGACGCTGGAACAGGCTTTCGAGCTGTCCGACGCGTCGGCCGAACGTTCGGCTGCCGGTTGCACCATCAAGCTGTCGAAAGAGTCGATCACCGAGTACCTGCAGTCCAACATCACCCTGCTGCGCTGGATGATCGGCGAAGGCTACGGCGATGCACGTACCCTGGAGCGTCGTGCTCAAGCGATGGAAGCCTGGATCGCCAACCCGCAACTGATGGAAGCCGATGCCGACGCCGAATACGCCGAAGTCATCGAAATCGATCTGGCCGACATCAACGAGCCTGTGCTCTGCGCACCGAACGACCCGGACGACGCCCGTCTGCTCTCCAGCGTTGCTGGCGAGAAGATCGACGAAGTGTTCATCGGTTCGTGCATGACCAACATCGGTCACTTCCGCGCTGCCGGCAAGTTGCTGGAACAGGTCAAAGGTCAGCTGCCAACCCGTCTGTGGCTGTCGCCGCCGACCAAAATGGACGCTCACCAGCTGACCGAAGAAGGCTACTACGGCATCTACGGCAAGGCCGGCGCACGCATGGAAATGCCAGGCTGCTCGCTGTGCATGGGTAACCAGGCACGTGTAGAGCCGAACTCCACCGTGGTGTCGACGTCGACCCGTAACTTCCCGAACCGTCTGGGTGACGGCGCGAACGTCTACCTGGCTTCGGCCGAGCTGGCGTCCGTTGCGTCCATCCTGGGTCGCCTGCCGACCGTCGAGGAGTACATGGAATACGCTGGCAAGATCGACAGCATGGCGGCCGACGTTTACCGCTACCTGTCCTTCGACCAGATCGCCGAGTTCCGTGAAGCTGCTGCGAACGCCAACATCCCGGTCGTTCAAGCCTAACGCTACAAAGCCATAAAAAACGCCGCCCATCGTGAGATGAGCGGCGTTTTTTTATGCCTGACGCCAATTACCCAGCTATCTTTGCCTGATGTCGGCACCAGGACGGCGTGCCACGAGGCTCTCGCGGGCCTTATCTCAAGGAGGAGTCATGCGGGTCATCCTGATCGCCATCGGTTCGCCCGGTGACGTTTTCCCCTTCATTGGCCTGGCCAATGCGCTGAACCTGCGCGGTCATCGCGCGACCTTGTGCAGCCTGCCGGCGTTCAAAGCCACCGTCGAACAGTACGGGCTGGAATTCGAGCCGTTAGGTCAGCAAACCTGCGACGACACGCCCCGCCCGCGAGACTCGAAAAGCGCTTTGGCGGAGCAGTGGAACGCGGTCTCGCACCTGCTCGAACCAACCTATGACTACATCGCAGCGCGGCGCCATGAGGATATCGTGGTGGTGGGCTCGTTTTGGGCGTTGGGCGCACGTGTGGCCCAGGAGAAGTTTGGCATTGCCTACCTTTCGGTACAGATTTCACCGTTCTTGCGCGAGGCCCATCGGCTGGCGCTGGACCAGCTCTGTGCGCCATCGCTTAACGCCTTGCGCGCCAGAAAGGGCCTGGGTGGGACGGTTCAACACGTTATCAGCCAATGGATGCATTCGCCGGACGGCGTGATCAGCTTCTGCCCCGAGTGGTTCGCACCGCAGCAAGCCGCAGCGCCCGCCACACTGTGCAAGGCCTGCGAAAAAGCCGTTGCGGCTATCGAGCATTGCCACCAGCGAACCAAAGGTCGGCTGGCCGGGCATTCGAAGGGGACGATCAACCGGGGCAGCCCCGATTGATCGCCCGCTGCTTCAGGCGCTGAGCGAGTAGATCAACGCCGTAATCGCCACCAGGCCCACCAGTGTCACGAAGACGTTGGAGGCTTGGCCACGGTAACGCGCCATGGCCGGCACCTTGCGGATCGCGTACATCGGCATCAGAAACAGGATCGCCGCGATGACCGGGCCACCGAGGGTTTCGATCATGCCAAGAATGCTCGGGTTCAGGGTCGCGACGATCCAGCAGACCACCAGCATGAACGCGGCGACGATACGGTCCAGGGTCTTCGGCGCCGGGCGTTTGCCGCTCTTGACGATCAAGCCCTTCAAGCCTTCGCTGGCGCCGATGTAGTGGCCCAGGAATGACTTGGAAATGGCCACGAAGGCAATCAACGGCGCCGCGAAGGCGATGGTCGGGTTGCTGAAGTGGTTGGCCAGGTACGACAGGATCGACAGGTTCTGCGCCTTGGCTTCCGCCAGTTGCGCCGGCGACAGGGTCAGCACGCAGCTGAAGACGAAGAACAGCACCATCACCACCATCAAGAGGTGGGCGCGGGACAGGATCTGCGAGCTGCGCTCTTGGGCATGAGTGCCGTAGCGACGTTTCTGGTCCACCGCGAACGCCGAAATGATCGGCGAATGGTTGAACGAGAACACCATCACCGGAATCGCCAGCCACAGGGTGTGCAGCAGCGCCGACGACTCAGGCAGCGTGGACGCGGTGCTGAGGATGCCGCCATTCCAGTGAGGAATCAGGAACACCGCCAGGAACAGCAGCGCGACGATGAACGGATATACCATCAGGCTCATGGCCTTGACGATCACCTGCTCACCGCAACGCACCACCGCCAGCAGGCCGAGAATCAGCACGAACGACAGCACGGCGCGCGGTGGCGGCATGATGTGCAGCTGATGTTCGAGGAAACTGCCCACGGTGTTGGTCAGGGCCACGCTGTAGATCAGCAGGATCGGGAAGATCGCGAAGAAATACAACAAGGTGATCAGCGCGCCGGCCTTAATGCCGAAATGTTCTTCCACCACTTCGGTGATGTCTGCACCTTCACGACCGGACAGCACAAAGCGGGTCAGGCCACGGTGCGCGTAAAACGTCATGGGGAATGCCAGCAACGCCAGGATCAGCAACGGCCAAAAGCCGCCCAGCCCCGCGTTGATGGGTAAAAACAGGGTACCGGCCCCGATTGCCGTGCCAAACAGGCCCAGCATCCAGGTGGTGTCATGGCGATTCCAGCTTTCGAGGCTCGCTGGTGTCGCCGCTACATAGCGTTCGTCGACGCTATTGGCCTGATCATTCATCCGGTCGGATCTCCGCTTTCCGGTCACTTGCCACTCGGTCAGGACGCGTCGGAAAAAACCGACAGACATGCTCCGGCCGAAACAGGGGCGGGATTCTCCGCGATAAACGAGCAGAAGCAAAGGCTTAGCTGAGCAATGGTTGTCCGGAGCAGATCAAAGGCCTGTCGCTTTTAGAAAAATAACTGTCGGTAGCGGGTATGCGATGTGTCGTTTTCTGACACGCTTTAGTAAGCCCTAATCTACGGTGTGCCTGACGGACCGCAGTGCCTGATTTTACGACTGCTGCGCAGCCGAACGCAGCCTCGCAAGCTCGACAGCTGCTACACCCGAGCGCAGCCTCGCAGGCTCGACAGCTGCTACGGCAATTTCATCGCGGACAAATCCTCTCCACCTGCCGCGCACTGATCTAGTGTTGTATCTAAGAAGCTCGCCTGTATCGCCAACGCCTGCACAGGTGCTTGCCAACCAATAGCCTATGATCTCGGACCATTGCCAATCTGCTCTGGAGTCAGCAATCTGACGCGACGTTCGAGCCCCGACACTCCGCTGCCCACAGGAGCCCAGCATGACCGCAACCGTTCTGGTACTGGTTGAAACCATCAATGAATACCTGCCGATTCTCGAACATCAGGGGTTTCATTTGATCCTGGCCCCAACCCCGGCCGAGCGCGCTGCCGCCATTGCCCGCCAGGGCAGCCAGATCGATGCGGTGCTGACGCGTGGCCCGTTGGGCCTGTATGCCAATGAAATCGCCGCCCTGCCCAACCTCAAGATCATTTGCGTGATCGGCGCCGGTTACGAACACGTCGACCTGCAGGCCGCCGTCAACCGGGGCATCACTGTCACCAACGGTGCCGGCGTCAATGCCTCTTCCGTTGCCGATCACGCCATGGCGTTGCTGCTGGCACTGGTTCGTGACATCCCTCGGGCCGATGCTGCCGTCCGTCGGGGCGAGTGGCCGAAAATCATGCGTCCTTCGCTGTCCGGCAAACACATAGGCATCCTCGGCCTCGGTGCCGTTGGCCTCGCTATCGCCAAACGTGCCGCCAACGGCTTCGATATGAGAGTGAGTTACCACAACCGTCAGCATCGCAGCGATGTGCCGTACAGCTATTGCTCGACGCCTACCGAGCTGGCACGCCATTCAGACTTTCTGATAGTTGCCACCCCAGGCGGGATCGGCACCCAACACCTGATCAACCGGCAAGTGCTCGACGCCCTGGGGCCCAACGGATTCCTCGTCAACATCGCCCGAGCCAGCGTGGTCGTCACGGCGGACCTGATCACCGCGCTTGAACAGCGGCGGATCGCCGGTGCCGCGCTGGATGTCTTCGACCACGAACCCCAGGTACCGGACGCCCTCAAGGGGTTGGCCAACGTGATTCTGACGCCGCATGTCGCCGGATTGTCCCCGGAGGCCACCCAAGGCACCGTCGAACTGGCCGGCAAAAACCTGACGGCGTTTTTTTCCGGTCAACCGGTACTGACGCCCATTGCGTTGCCGCCACCGTCGACAACCACCCGACTCAATCACTAAAGAACGCCCAACAGTGTCCAGAGTCGTCGGGATTCGGCATCGGCGCTGATCAGTTCGCCCAGCAGCTCGCTCAGGGGTTTGTTGCCCCACTCCACTCCCCGCTTGATCAGATAGGGCACCGGGCTGTGGGGTTCGGTGCGCGCCAGGTACTCGGCGATCAGCAGCAACTGCCGGTACGCCTCTTCACGATTCGCCGGTTCGCTGAACACCTGGGGCACTGCAAGGACTTCAGGCGCAGCGGTCGAGCTGGGGCTCGATGCAGCCACCACTGGCGTTTCGACCGGAGGTGCCGGGGTCGGTTTTCGTGGATGCATGGCGATAAACTCCTGAACCAGCGTCAACAACGCGTCGATCACGTCCTGCAGCGCCTTGAAGCCTGGGGCCTGATTTCCGAGAAAAGCGTCGCTCCACACCTCCAGGCGCTGCAAGTGCTGCTGGCTGAGCAGCAGACTTCCCTGGCTGCGCAACCAGAATGACAACGGTGTGGCGCGAATCTGTTCGGTGATTTTTTTCTGTTCGTTGCGCGCGTTCTCGGCCGAGGTCTTGGCCGCTTTACTGTCGCTGCCCTGCACCTGTTGCAACTGCAACCGGCGCCAGGCGTCCAGACAGAACCCATCGAATTCGTGGTTGCGCGGTTCGAACAACGGCACTCGGGTCAGCAACACTTCAGCGTAGCGTCGAGCCAACCATTCCAGCGGTATCACTCGCCACGACAGGTCGCCATCCTCAGCCTGTGGGTGCAGGTGTTCGGGATAGCGTTCGCACAACCCGGCCACCAGCGCCAGGCTGCCCGGCAACCCATCGAGCCCGTCCTGATGCAGCCAGGCCTCCCCCAGCCAGGCGCTGAGCATCAAATCCTTGCTGCGTTCGAGCAGCAGGCTCGTGGCCAGTTTTTCCAGCTCCGGCCACTGGGCGCGCTTGATCGACGACTGCCACACCCCCGTCGGCAAACTGGTGTCATCCTCGCGGCGCAATTCGCGCAACCGGTCGAACTCGGGTTCATAACGCAAATCCTGACCACAAGGCGCCTCCTTGCTGATCGGTTCGAGCAGTTGCGCAATCAGTTCCGGCAACGGTGTTGATGGTTGATTCACAGGCCCTCCTCCTCATGGGATTCAATCGCCGCGGTTGAGCGCGTCACCAGGAACGGTGAACGCGGAGCCCGGGTCGGCAAGGGCTGGATGGACAACGGCAATTTCGAGCCCTGGGTCATCAACGACAGGCGCACAAACATCAGGGTTTGCTCCGCTGCGCTGGCCTGCGTGGTCACGGGCAGGCGCAAGGTCAACGGAAAATCCGTGTAGTCCATGCTGGGTTGGCGTTGCACCGACATGTGCGAACGCATCAAGCGCAACAGCGACCATGGACCGCTGTACTCCCAACCTGCTTCCAGATCCCGCACCACCAGGCTCGGCTGTAACGGATCGTTGGCCGGACGCTGATAGCCATTTCTGGCCCAACGCAAGGTCAGCCGGACCGGTTGGCCGACCATCCAGCGCAGGTTCTGCTGAGCCTCGCCGGGGTAGCTGATTTGTTGATTACCAGCATTCAAGCCCCAGGCAATCACCTGGTCGGCACCGCGCTCTTCCTCTCGATCGGTGCGCCAGCGCACATCCATCTCCACCCCCAGCACGCCGCTCTTGTCGCGCACGAACATCGGCCCCAGCCAGGTGCTGGCTTGCTTCAGACGATTGAGAAAGTCCTCGGCGGCCAAGCGTTCCGGGGTCTGGCTCAGGGCCAATCCGGCCTGCGCCACCGGCAAACGCTTGTCGATCAGCTCCAGCAAATGCTGGACCCGGGCCGGGTCGGCGTCGCTGGCCTGCAAGCCATTGGCAAACGGAAAGCGCTCTGCCAGGTACTGGTTGAAATAGTTGGCCAGCTCATTCCACGCCGCCGCGGCCTGTTGCTGTTGCAAGGACTGGCAGCGCTGCATGGCGGTTTGTTGCAGTTCCACGGCGCGCAATGCCAACGTTCCGCGCCCGCCGGACAGGTTGGCGGTTTGCAGGATCTGGCCACAGGACGCGACGTCCATTTCGATGAAGTCGCGGCTCACCAACTGCTCGATCTGCGCTGGCGAACTGGCGGGGTTCTGTTCTTTGTATTTGAGCAGTTCATCGTTGAGCGCACTGAACTGCGTCACCCGTTCGTAATCCAGCGCCGAGAGGTTCTGTTGCTGGACTTTCAGCCATTCCAGCGCCGAAGTGCGGCGTTCGGTGATGCCGAGCATGGTGTTGAACTGCTGCTTGAGGCTCAGCTTCAGATCCTGCACGTCATTGGCGCCGTACAGTTGCAGGCCGAAGTTTTTCGAGCCGTCCCACTGGCTGATTTCGGTGCGCCCGCTGAACAGCGGCTGGGCGACGATTTCATCGAGGCCACTGACGATGTCGGCCAGGGCGCGGCGGTTCAAAGCGGTTTGCAAACGCGTGGCCAGATCGCTGCGGCGCACCTCGACAAAGGCTTTCTGCAAGGCAATCGCCTGGGCTGCCTGCACATTGAAGACGCCGCTGTGGACCTGCGCATTATGCTCGCGCAGACTCGACAACATGGCCTTGACCACCGCGCCTTCGGCCGCTTGCAGCAACGCGCCACGATACGCCGGGGGGATGCGCGGCAGCTCTTCGGCGGCATAACTCTTGTAACTGGCGAAGTAGTTCAGCGCACTGTCGAGGTCGTCGCCATCAACACCGCGCCCCTGCCCATCCGGGACGTCGGACTGATCCGCCTGCAAGGCGATGGCGACAAAATCACGCTTGAACAGTGCCTGCACGGCGTTGTTCAACTGCACCACATGCTCCTGCAAGACCAGTTGCCCGCTGCCTTGCTGAATCAGCAAATTGTCCCTGGCCCCGGCCTGGGTGATCCACTGGTCACGAAAGCTCTGCTGCAACTTCGACGCCTGTTGATCCAGTTGCTGTTCGACCTGCGGGCCAAGCAATGTGCTTTGGCGCACCTTGTCCATCATCGCGCGGTAACCGGGCACCAGATCCTGTCCCTTGCCCCGGCTCCACGCCGAGTTGGTCAAGCCGACCAGCGCTTGCAGGTCGTCGATCAACGCCCGCAGATCTTCCAGTTCGGTGAGGGAATTGCCGCTGCCGGCCTCCAGTCGCTCCAGGTGCAATCTCAGATAACCGGCCTGACGCACGAAGTTATCGGCAAGGAAATACTGGTCCAGCCAGCGCTCCATGAGCCCGAGGAAGTTTTCCTCGATCTGCGCGCGCTCGACGGTCAGGTCAAGTGGTTTCAACTCACTGTTGTCGACATCCAGCAGCGCCCGGTTGTAAAAACCGGCGCGGTGCAACGTGCCAGCGTTGAGGTTCAGCGACAGGGCGTTGTTGCTCAGCAACACCAGGTCTTCGAGCGGTGCCTTGGTGTTGTTCAGCGCCTGACTGAACCACTGGTTCTGCTGCTCCAGACTCACCGCACGCTCGACCAGCTCCGTGGCCTTGACGTAGTTTTGCCATTGGGCCGGGTCTTCGCTTTCGACGTTGCCCCGTCGTTCGGTGTTGCGAATGGTCTTGAGTTGCGCCAGATCCGCGCTCAACAAATCGCGCAGCGGCAGCAACAAATGGCTGTGGGCGGTGAGGCGCAATTCGTTCTCCAACTGCGCATCCAGCGAGGAGAACCAGGAGGTCGGAAACACCACCGAGGTGAAGCGCCAGCGCTGCGCCTTCTCCAGCACCCGCCAGAAACCCTGGACGTTACGCCGGGTCGCCTCCCGCCGATGAGATTCATCCGTGACCGCCACGTAATTTTTCTGCGCCCCTTGCATCAGGCGCGACAACTCATGGGCATCCTTTTCCGAGTCCTGCCACACCCACAGCATGCCAGCGCCCCAGAGCAGCGCGACCACCAGCGCCACCCCACCGGTCACGCGCTGCCAGCGCTGACGCAGGCGTAACAGACGCGGCACCACCTGAGCCAGACCGCGCTCGGCGACCACCCGCCGCTGCCACAGTTGCCGGGCGAAAGCGCTCTGCTGCAAGCCGGTGTCGTAGGCCGAAAACCCGTCGGCGCTGTCGTCCGAGGGCTGGTTGGCGGTGAAATAGACACCGCGAAAACGTGGCGCCTCGCCTTGCGCATTACCCTGGAAAACCGGTTCCAGCAAGGATTGCAGATGCCGCCGCAAGGCTTCGAAGCGTTCCGGCAAGCCGTACAGATCGACGCTCAACTGCCCGGACAAGGCGCCGATTTCGATGATCGATTCCGCCAGGGCCCGGTTGACCTGATCCAGCGCCTGATCGCTCCATTGCGCTTGCCACACCGCATCGGGTCCGTGGGGCGAGGACCAGCCGAGTGTGCGTTCGCGAGCCTCGACCGGCAGCGCGCTAATCAACTCCTGAAAACCCGGCAAATCTTCCATGCCGGTAACGACCACGTACACCGGCAGACTCAAACCGAAGCGCTGCAACAGATCGATAAAACGTCGACGCGCCGCCAGGCCGAGGGCCGCCGCCTGCTCGGCATTGCCCAGCCGACTGATCGGCACCGTCCAGATCACGCCGTCCAGCGGACGCTGACTGCGCAAGCGCAGGATCAACCCCAGCAAGCGCCACCAGCCACCCCGTTGCAGGTGCATGCCTTCATCCGGCAAAAACAGCGCCTGGGGCACCACCAATACGGCACCTTCGGGGTCCGACCACCAGCGACCGAACCAGCTCGGTTTGTCGGTGGGCTGCAAGCGCCACTGGGTGCACAACTGCGTGCCCTGAGTCTCGTTGCCGAGCATCAGCAGCCAGGGAATCTGGTAACGATCCCGGGTGCCTTGCTCCTGCTCCATCTGCCGCACCGCCAGGTAAAAACTGCGGATCGCCGCGCCGCTTTGCGTGCGCAACCACCAGACCGCCACGGAGACAATCGCCAGCACCAACAGCACGACGATGATCAGACCGATAATCCCCAGCGTGCTCATGAGTCTTGCTCCGAGGTGGCCACCGAATCGGTCAGTTGCAAGACCGGTTCGAGCTCCTGGCGAATGTCACGCCAGAACAACTGCCCCAAACCGGTCAGCAACAGGACCACGGCAAGAATTCCCAACCCCAGGCGAAAGCCATCGGGCAACGAAAGACGCACCGGCAATTGCAGCGGCGTCACCGCCGAAGGTTGTTCGAGCCGGGCACTGACGTCGGCATAATCCGCCTCGTGCTGCCAGGCAAAGGTGAACAGCGCCAGGCGCCATTTTTCATGCTGGGCCTGATTCTGTTCGCCCCGCAGACGCCCCTGAAAGCCCAGCACCAGGCACTGCAAATAGACATTGGCCAGATCGCGAGTGGTAGGGATTTGCTCATCCAGCAGCTCCTTGATCGCCAACGGTATCCGCTCGCCGGCCTGGCGGCTGGCGTACATTCGCGATTCCAGGGGTTTATCCTGCCAGGCCGACTGGCCCGGCCACGGCGTGAACAGCAAGGTTTCATCGACCAGCGCGACAAAGGCATAGACCAGCGCTTTGACTTGTTCAGTGGCGGCGTCACCGACTTTGGCAAAAGCGGTTCGCCAGAGTCGCTGGGAGATTTGCGTGGAGAGTTCGACCACCGCTTCCACCAGCGCTTCGTCTTCGCTGTCCTTGGGCAACTGGCTCCAGTCCTGGGACCATTGCTGCCAGGCCTGGCGAAAAGCACTGCTCAGCGGCGCTTCGTTCAGGCCTCGTGTACCTGTCCCGGCATTCCCCTCAGACATATGACGTTCCTTCCTCGATCAAGCACTTTCACTCGCCTGGGCCACAAACAACACCACTTGCCATGGACTGCTGGCCAGCCTGGAAGCCGGTGCGGCAATCAGCAACGGCAACTGCCCGTCGAACCATTGGCCTTCGGCCGTCACCACGAACAACCGCGTATCGTCGCCGACGCCGTAGGCCACTTGCTCATTGCGGCTCATGGCCTCATGGGACAAACCGCTCATGCGCTGACGGCTGAGCAACGGGATGTGCGGCTGCGAGGCGATGATCGCTCCGCTCAGCCATTCGCTGGCGGCCTGCTCGCTGGCGCCATTGGGCATGCGCAAACCGATGACCAGCCGTTGGCTCGGCTGGTCGTCGGGCAATTGAATCGAGAAGGATTGTTCGTTGCGTTCGAACGCCAGGCTGCGATAGCCGGCGCGGATCAGTTCGAGGGTCTTTTCCAGCCAGTCGAGCACCGTTTCATAGCCGCGCTGCAACTCCAGAAAATCCAGCGGGGCGAACGCCGGAACACCCGCCAATGGATCGAGCGCCGACCAGGCGCCGGCCAACCCGAGCAGCAAGCCATACAGCGCCTGCGGCGTGGCCACGCGACTGTTCAGCAGACCTTCGACTTCCGGCAGTCGCGCCCAGAGCGCCGTCAACTGACGCCGAATTTCCATCGCGTCGTCCTGATTGCCGGCCTGCTGCGCCTGGCGCAAACGACCGGCGAGGAACATGCATTTCTCCCGCGCCCTGGCACACAGTCCCGCCACGCGCCGGCCCACCACCGACTCGGGCAACAGGCACGGCGTCGGCGGTGTGTAAGGCAACGCAAGAAAGCCGCCACCTTCCTTGCGAATCCTCAGCAGCGGCAGGCAGACCGAATCGGCCTTGTTCAGTTGCGTGCACAAACGCGGATTCGGACGCCACACCGTGATCGATTCGGGGTACTCGCCGCTGGTGAGATCCGGCAAAGCGTCGCCGACGACGGACTGCAATCGCCCCTTGAGCGGCAGCAACTGACCGGCACGCCACAGCGGGCTGACCGCCAGGTAAACGGTGACGGTGGCATTGTCCGTGGCATCGATCGCCTCACTGACGTCGAGCTCCAGCATCGGCCCGACACCGGCCTGCAAATTGACTGGTAAACCGTCCGGCAACGTCGCCTGCAAATTGATTAGACGCACCAGCCCGGCGCTCAGTGCCGAGGGATCGAATTCA
Source organism: Pseudomonas sp. Pseusp11 (assembly GCF_047304405.1). Lineage (NCBI taxonomy): Bacteria > Pseudomonadati > Pseudomonadota > Gammaproteobacteria > Pseudomonadales > Pseudomonadaceae > Pseudomonas > Pseudomonas sp. Pseusp11. The sequence continues at coordinate 44,892 of NZ_JBGLZF010000021.1, read as the reverse complement.
ACGCGGGTCACGCCCCAGAACCATGGATTACACGCCTGGGCGAAATGCGCTACCAACGCCTCGGCCCGCAGCCCTTGCAACTGAAAATGCTGGGGCAGCAACTGCATGCCCTCATGCCAGCAAACCGCGTCAGGAAGCAGACTCATACGATTCCCTTCGACCTCTTGTGGTGCCTGGCTTGAACATCAGCCCTTGTGGGAGCAATCCTGTGTTCAGTTCGGGTGGTCGCTGACCAGTGTCATCTCGCGACTGTCGAACTTGAGCCAGGCGTTGCTTTGATCGTCCAGCCGCAACCGGTGTGCTCCGGGAGTGGTATAGCTGGCGAAGACTAAAAGTCCAGCCGCCCGCTTGCCCCCCAACGGGAAGGGTTGTTTGTCGATGAATTGACCGGGCACCAGCTCCAGTCCCCAGACCGTCATCAGCTGCCGGTAGTCGCGCTGATACTGCTCCCGTTCGGCGAACCACTGGCGAGCGGTGATGCCCGACAATTGCTTGAGCAGATCCGCGTCGTTCACCGCAATGAAGTCCACCGCAATCGGGGTGTCGTCGTTGGCGCGGGGCGCGACGTCCAGCGTCAGGTTATCGAGATCGACGCGAGGTCCGAACAACGAACACCCGGCGAACGACAGGAGCACAAGCAAAGAAAAAAGACGTGCGTACAAAATGAATTTTCCTTTTCTCGACACGGTCCAAAAACGTTTTTCGTTTGCTTTTTTATAGACCTGTTCTAGCGTCTTGGGTAGTTCGGTCGGCACGACGAATGTGGAAGGTTCGTCAAAGGAATGACAGGTCCTCTGCCCTCCCTTTCTAACCTACGGTCCAGTAAGGGAATGCGATGAAACGGGCCTCCCGATGCATTGCTCCCGCCTCATGCATCGGAGTCAGCCACCATGGCAGAAAGTACTCAGCACAAGCTAGACAGGGTTCGCCCACCCCGGGTGCAAATCACCTACGACGTCGAAATCGGCAACGCGATCGAGAAGAAAGAATTGCCATTGGTTGTCGGTATTCTTGCCGACCTCTCCGGCAAGCCTCTCGAACCACTCCCGAAATTGAATGAACGGCGTTTCACCGAAATCGACCGCGACAACTTCAATGAAGTCCTCGCCTCGATCGGCCCGCGCGCCACCTTGCAGGTCAACAACACCCTCAGCGGCGACGACAGCAAGCTCAACATCGAGCTCAACTTCAAACACATCGATGACTTCGATCCGGTCAAGGTGGTCGAGCAAGTCACTCCGCTGCGGCGCCTGTTCGAAGCGCGTCAACGTCTGCGCGACCTGCTGACCAAACTCGATGGCAACGATGATCTGGACAAGCTGCTGCGTGACGTCATTGCCAACACCGAGGGACTGCAAGAGATCAAGTCGGCTCGTCCGGACACCGCCGCTCCCGCTCCTGCTGGCGACAGCGAAGCACCGGCTGAACCGCAAGCCTGATCGCTCATCCACCCAGGGAGAATTTTGCCATGCCCGCCTCATCCGCCGCCCAGACCCAAGCCAGTGACAGTGCAAGCGAGACCTTGTCCTTGCTCGATGAAATAATCGCCAAAGGCCGCATGGCCCATGACGACAGCCAACAGGATTACGCCCGCGACATGCTCGCGGAATTCGCCACCCAGGTCCTCGATGAGGGCATGGCCGTCGACAAGGACACCGTGGCGATGATCAACGACCGCATCAGCCAGATCGACGAGCTGATCAGCGCTCAACTGAACGAAGTGCTGCACCACCCGGACCTGCAGAAACTTGAAGCCTCCTGGCGCGGCCTGCATTTGTTGGTAAAGAACACCGAGACCAGTTCCCGGCTGAAATTGCGCCTGCTCAACGTGACCCAGAAAGAGCTGCAGAACGACCTGGAAAAAGCCGTCGAGTTCGACCAGAGCGCACTGTTCAAGAAGATCTACGAAGAGGAATACGGCACCTTCGGTGGCCATCCGTTCAGCCTGCTGGTGGGTGACTACACCTTCGGTCGGCACCCGCAGGACATCGGCCTGCTGGAGAAACTGTCGAACGTTGCGGCGGCCGCCCATGCGCCATTCATTGCCGCCGCCAGCCCTCGGTTGTTCGACATGAACAGCTTCACCGAACTGGCCGTGCCACGGGATCTGTCGAAAGTGTTCGAGAGCCAGGAGCTGATCAAGTGGCGCTCGTTCCGTGAAAGCGAAGATTCGCGCTACGTATCGTTGGTGCTGCCGCACTTCCTGCTGCGCCTGCCTTACGGTCCTGACACGTCGCCGGTGGAAGGCATCAACTACGTCGAAGACGTCAACGGCAGCGACCACGGCAAATACCTGTGGGGCAACGCCGCGTGGGCCTTGTCGCAACGGATCACCGAAGCCTTCGCCAAATACGGCTGGTGCGCGGCGATTCGCGGTGCCGAAGGCGGTGGTGCGGTGGAAGGCCTGCCGGCCCATACCTTCCGTACAACCTCCGGCGACCTGTCGCTCAAATGCCCGACCGAAGTGGCGATCACCGACCGTCGCGAGAAAGAGCTCAACGACCTCGGCTTCATCGCCCTGTGCCACAAGAAAAACAGCGACGTGGCGGTGTTCTTCGGCGGCCAGACCACCAACAAGTCCAAGGTCTACAACACCAACGAGGCGAACGCCAACGCGCGTATTTCGGCGATGCTGCCGTACGTGCTCGCGGCCTCGCGTTTCGCGCACTACCTGAAGGTGATCATGCGCGACAAAGTCGGCAGCTTCATGACCCGCGACAACGTGCAGACCTACCTCAACAACTGGATCGCCGACTACGTGCTGATCAACGACAACGCGCCGCAAGAGATCAAGGCGCAGTACCCGTTGCGTGAAGCCCGGGTGGATGTGACCGAGGTCGCCGGCAAGCCGGGAGCCTACAAGGCCACGGTGTTCCTGCGGCCGCACTTCCAGCTTGAGGAACTGACCGCATCGATCCGCCTGGTCGCGACCCTGCCGCCACCGGTAGCCGCCTGACCACTGCAACCTGTGGCCCCATTGAGGTCTGTGGTTCCACTAAAACTTGTGGCGAGGGAGCTTGCTCCCGCTGGGGTGCGAAGCGGCCCCAAAAAATGGGACTGCTACGCAGTCCAGCGGGAGCAAGCTCCCTCGCCACGGGTTCGGTGTGTGGCCTTACAGGTTCGGTGTTCGGCTTAACAGGCTCAGTGTTTGGCTTAATTGATTGAATTGGGCATTCACCCCCACTTATCGCGATAATCTTCAGGAGTTTCATGCGATGGATGCAATCATTCTCGACCTCGGCGGCGACATCAAAGGCGATAGCCTGCTTGAGGGTTACAAGGACAAGATCGAAGTCATGTCCTACAGCCACAACGTGGCCATGCAGGTGACCAACGACGTCAGCAACTCGGAGCGGACCTCCGGCAAGCCGCACATCGGCGAGTTCACCCTGACCAAATTCGTCGACAGCTCGACGCCCTCCCTCAACGAATATTGCTGCGCCGGCAAACCGATCCCGGAAGCCAAGATCACCATCGGCCGTAACGCCGCCGAAGGCAGCGGTCAGTTGATGCCGTTCATCATCTACACCCTGACCAACGTGGTGCTGTCCAACGTCAGCGTCAGCGGCGGCACGGGTGGCAAACCGGTGGAAACCATTTCCCTGAACTTCACCAAGATCAAGTGGGAGCTCACCGCCCAGAAAGACGACGGCACCAAGGAAGGCACGGCCGCCTCGACCTGGGACATGGCCGCCAACAAGCTCGTCAAGTAAGCGGACGCGTCGGCCATGGCAGGCACCGGCATGCTCCCACCGTTGTTCGAGCGCCTCGCCGCCAGCGAGGTCGACACCGTGCAGGTGTTCGATCGCCAGGGGCTGCTCGACTCGGTGCACACGGAGTTGCTGCGCCTGTTCAACACCCGACGCGGCTCACGTCCGCTGACCTCCCCGCCGAGCATTCTCGACTACGGCATCGCTGACTGGACCGCCTTGCAACAGCAGCGCAGCGATGACCGTCGTCAGTTGGCACGGGAAATCCGCGAGGCCATCAGCCATTTCGAACCGCGCCTGCAACTGGGCGAGGTCCAGGTCAATCCGGTCCCCGGCCATCCGCAGCAACTGAGCATTCGGCTGGTGGGCGAGTTACGCAGCGGCCAGCAGCACTGGCCCGTGGCCTTTGTCATCGAGAAGGCCAGCCATGGTCTTGAGGTGCGTCATGAGCGACTCGATTGACCCGCAACTGCTCGATTACTACCAACGCGAACTGACCTGGCTGCGCCACGCCGGGAGCATTTTTGCCGAGCGATATCCCAAGGTCGCCAGACGCCTGGAACTGTCCCCCGGTGAATGCCCCGACCCACATGTCGAGCGGCTACTTGAAGGTTTCGCCCTGCTCGCGGCACGCCTGCAACGGCGGCTCGATGACGACTATGCCGAGTTCAGCGACGCCTTGCTCGAACAGCTTTACCCGTTGGCCATGCGGCCGTTGCCGTCCTGCGCGATCGTGCAGTTCGAGCCGGACCCGAGCAAGGGCAACTTGAACGATGGTTATCCATTGCCCCGCGACACACCGCTATTCGTCACCACCAGCAAAGGCGAGAGCATCCACTTTCGCACCAGCGCCGCGGTTCGATTGTGGCCGGTGGAAATCAACGAAGCGCTGCTGCTGGGCAGCGATGAAGCCCAGGCCCTGACCGGTGTGGCGCAAGCACGCTCGGCCTTGCGCCTGAGCCTGCGTTGCCTGGGTGAGAGCCAGTGGTCGACGCTGGCCATCAAACAATTGCGCGTGCACCTGGCCGCCTCACCGGTGATCAACGCCTGCCTGTATGACCTACTCGGCGCCCACGCGGTGAAGGTGCTGGCCGGACCGGTCGGCAGCGTGCCGGTCATGCTGGCGGGGTTACCGCAAATCGTCGGTTTTGCCAGCGACGAAGTGCTGTTGCCGGACGAGGACGGCGTGCATCCGGGCATGCGCCTGCTCGCCGAGTACTTTGCGTTCCCGGACAAATTCAACTTCTTCGACATTCCATTGGCCGGCGCCTCCAGCGACAGCCAGACGCTGTACCTGTACATCGTGTTCGACCGCGCCCCGGCCAACCGCCTGCACCTTCAGGCCAGCGACTTCGCCCTGGGCTGCGCACCGGTGATCAACCTGTTTCCACGTACCTCGGAACCACTGCGCCCGGACGGCACCCGCAGCGAGTATCGCCTGGTCGCCGACAGTCACCGGGAAAACAGCGTCGAGATCCACAGCATCCGCGCCATGCGCGCCAGCTCAAGCCAGGGCGTGCAACGGGTGCCAGCGTATTACGGCAGCCAGCATATCGGCGGCGACAAACAGTGCTATTGGCATGCGCGACGGGTCAGCGGCATGACCCCGAATCGGCTGGGCACCGACCTGATGGTGAGCCTGGTGGACACCCGGCTCGATCCGCTGACCGAGGCCAGCGAATACAGCCTCACCGCCGAACTGCTGTGCACCAACCGGCATCTGGCCCAGAGCCTGCCGGCCGGCACGCCCCTGGGTTTCGAACGACCGGGGCCGGTGGCCTGGGCCCGTTTGCGCAACCCGCCGAGCCCGCAGAGTCTGCCGCGACTGGATGGCGAATCCCGTTGGCGGCTGGTGTCGCAATTGACCCTCAATCATTTGTCACTGGTCGAGGGGCCGCAGGCGCTGGATGCCCTCAAGGAAATCCTCCAGTTGCACAACCTGCGTGACGAGGCCAGCGCCTTGCGGCAAATCGACGGCTTGTTAAGCCTCGGCTGCGAACGAGTGATCGCCCACGTCGGCGAAGACGCGTGGCGCGGCTGGCGCAATGGGCTGGAGGTTCAGCTGCAACTCGATCCGCAGCATTTCGTCGGCAGCAGCGCGGTGTTGTTTTCCGCGGTGCTGGCGCAGTTCTTTTCACTCTATGCCACGGCCAATCGCTTCGTGCGCACGGTTCTGGTCCAGTCAGACAAGGAGGTCAAGACATGGCAACCCCAAGCCGGCATGCCGCTGTCCCTCTGAGCCTGAGTCAGAAGCTGCGGCGCGATCCGCAGGCGTTCCAGTTGCTGCAAGCATTGTTGCTGCTGGAGCGCGAACACCCGCAAGCCGAATCCCTGGGCAGCGGCACCGCCCCTCAAGCGGAAGCCTTGCGCCTGCGCGGGCCGCTTACGCCGCTGTTTTCCGCCAGTGAAATCGAAAGCCTGACTCAGGAAGCTGACCAGCCCCCGACGCTCACGACACCAGTGTTTGGCCTCGGCGGGCCGGACGGCCCCCTGCCCTACGCCTATCAGGAATGGCTGCAACAACGGGCCCGCGCCAAGGACTATGCCCCGGCCGAATTCCTCGACCTGTTCCAGCATCGCTTGCTCAGCCTGCTGTACAAGGTGATGCGCAAACACCGGATCGCCGTCGGCTTCACAGCCCCCGGCGCGTCGCCGGTGCAGGCGCAACTGCGGGCGCTGACCGGGCTGTTGCCCAAAGCCTTGCAGGAACGCCAGGCCGTACCCGACTCTGCGGTACTGGCGTGCAGCGCGCTATTTGCCGACGGTCGTCGCTCCCTGGCCGGTTTCGCCGCGATCGTGCGCGAGCACTTCGAACTGCCGGTAGAACTCAGCGCCTATGAAGGTGCCTGGCGGGAGATTCCGCCGGCCAGTCGCAGTCGACTGCAACCGGGCGGGCGCAATCTGCAACTGGGCCGCAGCGCGGTGGCCGGCACTCGGGTCTGGGATGAACACGCCGGCATCCGCCTGACCCTCGGCCCGCTGACCTCGGCGCAGGCCGCGTGGTTTCTGCCGGACGGTGAAGCCCATCCGGCGCTGGCCAGTCTCAGCGCGCTGTATTTCGGCCCCGACCTGGATTGCACACTGGTGCTGTTGGTGCGCGGTGCCAGTCCGATGAAACTCGGTCGCCAGGCCCCGCCCTTGCTCAGTTGGAACGGCGGCCTGCAACGCCAGACCAGCCTTGCCGTGCAACGGATCGAAACCCGCCTTCGTCAGCTGGAGATCACCTGAACATGGAACTGGCCAGCCTGATCGGACGCCTCAACCCGGATAACCGCCGCGCCCTCGAACGGGCCGCGCAGCGCTGCCTGCAACGGGGTCATCATTACGTCGAAATCGAACACTTGCTGCTGGAGTTGCTGGACATCGAGGGCGGTGACTTCGCCTGGCTGCTGCCGCGTTTCGGACTGGAGCGCGATGCCCTGACGGCGGAAATCAACAAGGCCCTGGAACTGTTCAAATCCGGCAGCACCCGCACCCCGGCGCTTTCGGCGCACACCATCGGCCTGCTTGAAGACGCGGTGGTTCAGGCCAGTGTGCTTGGCCTGGAGAGCATCCGCTCCGGTTTGCTGCTGCTGGCCCTGCTCGACCGTGATGAACGTCGCAGCTTGCTGCTCAATAGCGCCTCGTCGCTGTTGAAAATTCCACGGGAAGCCTTGCGCAGTAATTTGCTGGAGTGGACCGAAAACTCGCGCGAACACGTTGGCGGCACGCGGCCGGTCAGTACCGGCCATCCGCAACCGAAACAGGATTCGGTGCTCGACCAGTTCACCCAGGACCTGACCGCCGATGCCCACGCCGGGCGCATCGACCCCATCGTCGGCCGCGACGGCGAGATTCGTCAGTGCATCGACATCCTGCTGCGCCGTCGGCAGAACAACCCGATCCTGGTCGGCGCACCGGGGGTGGGCAAGACGGCGGTGGTCGAAGGCCTGGCGTTGCGCATTGCCGCCGGCGATGTGCCGCCGTCGTTGCAGGAAGTCAGCCTGCGGGTACTCGACCTCGGTCTGTTGCAAGCTGGCGCCGGGGTCAAGGGCGAGTTCGAGCAGCGCCTCAAAGGCGTGATCGACGCGGTGCGCAGCGCCGACAAGCCGATCATTCTGTTCATCGACGAAGCCCACACGCTGATTGGCGCCGGCGGCGCGGAAGGCGGCAGCGACGCGGCCAACCTGCTGAAACCGGCGCTGGCCCGTGGCGAGTTGCGCACCCTGGCCGCGACCACCTGGCTTGAGTACAAGAAATACTTCGAGAAAGACCCGGCCCTCGCCCGGCGTTTTCAGTTGGTGCAAGTCGAGGAGCCGGACGAAATCACCGCCGTGGAAATGCTCCGTGGCGTGGCCGCGAAACTGGAACAGCATCACGGTGTGCAGGTGCTGGACGCGGCGATCCACGAAGCGGTGAAACTGTCCCACCGCTACATTTCCGGGCGCCAGTTACCGGACAAGGCCATCAGCGTGCTCGACACCGCGTGTGCCCGGGTCGCCCTCGGCCAGCATGACGTGCCGCCACCGCTGGAAAGCCTGCGTCATCGCCAGCAAAGTCTCAAGGAGGAAGTCGAACGCCTGCGCCGCGAACAGGCCACCGGGCTTGATCACCGTGAACGCATCACCCTGCTGGAAACCGAATCCGTGGGTAACGTGCAGGCCATTCGCGAACTGGAAACCCGCTGGAACGAAGAACGGATCGCCGTGCGCGAACTGCTGGAAACCCGTCGCGAATTACTCACCTTGAGCGAACGCGCCGACAACGATAAACCGGACGAAGCCACCGACAGCCGCATCGATCATCTGGCCGCCGAACTGGTGCGCCTGGAGGCCGGTCTGGACGCCATTCGCCAGGACGACCCGCTGGTACCGGAACAGGTCGACGGCAAAACCGTGGCCGCCGTGATCGCCGGCTGGACCGGCATCCCGGTGGGCAAGATGCTCGCCGACGAAGCCCACGCCGTGCGCACCCTCGGCCAGCGCATGGGCCTGCGCGTCATGGGCCAGAGCACTGCGCTGAACACCATCGCCCAACGCCTGCAAGCCTATCGCGCCGGCCTCACCGACCCGCAAAAACCGGTCGGCGTGTTCCTGCTGGTCGGCCCCACCGGCGTCGGCAAAACCGAAACCGCTTACGCCCTGGCCGACGCACTGTATGGCGGCGAACGCAACCTGATCAGCATCAACCTTTCCGAATACCAAGAAGCCCACACCGTCAGCCAACTCAAAGGCGCCCCGCCCGGCTACGTCGGCTACGGCAGCGGCGGTGTACTCACCGAAGCGGTGCGGCGCAAACCCTACTCAGTGGTGCTGCTCGACGAAATCGAAAAGGCCCACCCGGACGTGCTCGAAGCTTTCTACAACGTCTTCGACAAAGGCGTGATGGAAGACGGCACCGGGCTGGTGGTGGACTTCAAAAACACCGTGATGCTGGCCACCAGCAACGTCGGGGCTGAGTTACTGCTCGACACACCGACCGCGCAACTGGGCACCGATGCCTTCAACGAATCGCTGCATCACGTGCTGCTGAAAGCCTTTCGCCCGGCGTTTCTGGCGCGCATGACGGTGGTGGCGTATCGGCCGCTGGATGAAACGACGCTGGAAGGAATTGTGTTGGCGAAGCTGGAGAAATTGCGCGGCCGGTACAAGGCCGCGACCGGCAAGCAGTTTGAGTTCGATGCCGGGATTGTGCAGGCGGTGTTGGCCAAGTGCAGTGCTGCCGGGGCAAGGGATGTTGAGAATGTGTTGATGACCCAGGTGACGGGGAAGTTGGCGGAGTGGGTGTTGGAGTAATGCCAGGACGACCAGACTGAAACTTCTACTTATTGACTCACCGAGCGGACACAACTAATGGAGCACTTCCAGTAATCAAAGGAGATCCTCGTGAGACGACTAACCACTCGTGTGGACCCGCAGGAATTAATGGCCATCTATAGCCCGATCAGAGCAAGCATAGTCTCAACGACACTGCAACATCAGGGAGTGTTGCCGGTACAGAGGCTAGCCTCTGGGGTAAAGGTTGCCAGAATTATAGAAAGACGCCATGTCGACACTTTCGGAAAGCCCGATAAAAGCAAGGTAACTGTATTTGACAACAGCCTGAAGCCTTACCGATATAACGGGAACTCCCCAAACTCATTCCCACCCATACAGCAATTACTTACCGACTCAAAAATCTCTTTACCTAACCCCCAACCTGGCACTTACGTCGCTACAAAAGGAAACAACAATCTTTTTGCCAGCCTGGCTGCAGAACGTGCGTATTACCGGGATAACGAAACTTATAAAGCACTCTTGAGCGGAGACAAAAGAAAATTGCGCGAGTACTTCGACATGGAAAATCTTATGGAAGACAGGTACATCCTGGAACAAGAAGTCACCCGCCCAATCAATTACATCAACACAGCAGACCCTTCCACCCGACGAGCCATGCAGGAAATATACAAAGAACACATGAAAGAGCTTCTCTATCTTTATAAGGACTTCAACATCCCCAATCTGCCCGACGCCAATGAACCGAACGAATTATTGGATTTTTTTCTCTCAGGCCCTACTTACGATCTTTCTCAACCCATTGGCAATACGCTACTGAGCAACTCACTTGCGATTAAGTTTCCGTCTGCCCGAACGAATGCCGCCCCCACTCCGCTATATTTCGAGGGCTCCAGCAATTTTGTCATACCCAACAACCTGTTTGGTAGCCTTGAATACAACAATACTTACTATGCCCTTAACAACAAAACCCTTATCAAGTCTTCTAATGGAGAAGAAAGCGCCATAGCCAAAATAAAAGACAACACCAAACAAGGTGAACCATGACGAACAACCAAGTATAAACGGGACTTATTTATTTTTAAAACCACAGCTTAATTAGGCGACACTAAAAATAAACCTGTCCCCTTTCCAAAGCACAGACCCAAAAGGCGAACCAACCCGAGCGCCCATAACAATATCAAGGATGTGAATCATGCCCAGTACAATTGTCATTGGAACAGGTATTTCGGCGGCAGCCTATCTCATCTCAATCCAACAGTACTTAAAGTCCATCAACAAAACGCTGGGGGATATCCATTTACTGGGCGGCCCCGATCTGTGGCAAAAAATGTCACCACACCATGCCATGGGACAACCACAGCAATTACTAACGGGTAACCTTTTAGGTACTGGTCGCGAAGACCGTGGTTTTTCCAATCAGCCGGTTCCGGGAGCCGACTTCATGAAGGCGGGTCTATTCTCGACCGTTATAAAGTACTATCTAAACCAACATTGCCATGTCCAGATCCCCTTCTCTTATGTCACCAACATAAGTAAAGCCGGGGCTGCTTACTCACTGAAACTGGACGGCCGCGTGGGTGGGCGAATTACCTGTGACCAGGTAATTATCGCAATGGGCCCTGGCACCCCGCGCGCATTGATGGAAGAGGACGGCAAGCCCTCCGAGGTCAATGTCGAGGCATTCAAGGGCTCGATAGTCGGGGGCAATGAATTCATGGATCCGGACTGGACAATGCCTGACGACTCAAATATCGCTGATGCGACTGTTGCCGTTTACGGTGGTTCGGCGACAGCATCATGGGTGGTAGAGTTGGCCGCCATGAGAAAAATGCAAGTTCTTTTATGGTTCACTCGTCCCGGAAGCGGCGAGAATCCATGGGACGCTGAAGCTCGTTTTAGCGAAGCCTTTCCCGCCGGCAACAGAAACAGCGCGATAGAAAAAGACTTCGAGAAAGTCAGGGACGTTTTAAAACTTACGAAAGTTGTGCGCGATCCAGAGACAGGCAAACTGAAACTGACACTTAAAAACAAACATGGACAATCCGTAGTACAACTTGTCGACCTATTCGTCTATGCACTAGGAGCAGACCACCTGACAAAAGGAATAAAAACAATTCTAGACCCTGGCATTCACTCCAGTCTGGTTGCCTTTTACGACAAAAATTTTGCGATCAGTTCAAAGCCCTCATTGCTGGCCATCGGCACTGAAAACCGTTCTCTCATTATCGTCGGCTCGGCAATGAGCAGTGAAGCCGGGTTCGGCAAGGACACACTATGGTTGCAAGGTGACCCGCAAAGACTTATTGAAAACAATACCAGAAGCATCAAGCTGGCCAGCTATAAAGATATCAGCAACACACTTCCTGCTGCTGCCAGACCCACAGAAGGAATCGCCATGGTTATGGCAAGTATTGAGGCACTCAATGAATATATGCCTGTCACGGTTTCCTCGCAAAGACGTCTCGTCATGCATTCAACACCCGACTTCACAACCAGTGCTGGCGTACTCCCCAAAGGCTCACCGAATCCAGACGCCGGGCATGATCGCCTGCATGATATAGATTTTGAATGGGATATAAACTTCAACACCAGCAACCGTACACAACTGGCAGCCTATATCGCTCAATCCACGGACCTTTCGCCATTTTCTGCAAACTTTGCGGTGGCGCTGATCGTGCACTTACGAACACGACCCGGAAACGTTCTGGGTTTAAGCGACCCCCAAGTCCACTTCGTCATCTCAACTGCCGAACGCTTCACTCAAGCGCTGATAAAACTAAATCCGCACATCAATTACGGTGCCACCCGCCTGGTGTACGACAAACTGTGGGGACCTGACAAATACCTGGAGATATGCATCGAATACATCACCACACCCGAAGAGTGGAAACAATACTGGAAAGTTAACGGGATAGAGTGCTGACGGAGTAAAAGATGAAGACGAATCCAGGACAGATCAATATCTATAAAAAATATCGAAATAGCGAAAAGCTTATGCAGCCACTTTACTCAGGTCCGTTATAGGCTGGCTGCATGAGGCGGCTGATTCTATGTTACTGATGACAAAGGTGCTCCATGGCCCGCTCGATTGATACCAACACCAGCCTGTCGCTCATCGCTGCGTCCTTGGCGGCGCTTTACCCTGAATCCATTTCGGGCGAGGAAGCGCTCAACCGATTGGGCCGGCAGACACTGAACGGCCTCAACGACGGCGCAACTCTCTCCCTGACCACCGCCGTCGCCACCCACGTCACCGCCACCCTGCACAACGACGCCCTGACTCGCCCGTTGGACGCGCTGGTCGCCGAAATCCGTCAATTGCCCGCCGATGCCACCGCCGAACGCTATCAGCTTGTTTTAAGGCCATGGCTCTGGTGGCTGACCCTCGCCAGTAACAACCGTGTGTTCCAGAACCTCAGCACTTCGGACATCGTCACCACGATTTTCAAGGCCCACGCCTTTACCGACTTCAAGCTCTCACTCAGCGGCAGCTACACCCCGCGCGAATACTGCGTGCAGTACGGCGAAACCGATTTCGCGTTCGTCTCGCGGTTGCTGGAGGAAGAAGGGATTTTCTGGTTTTTCACCCATGAGGACGGCAAGCACACGCTGGTGCTGGGTGACAGTAACGATGCGTTTGTGCAGATCCCCAATGGGCCCAAAGTGAGCTATCTCGGCCAGCAGTTGGGCGAACGTGAGCTACACGGTATTCGTTCCGGGCAGGTCTGCGTGCAGGCGGTGGCCGGAGTGTACCGGGCGACGGATTACGAGTTCACCACGCCGACCACATCGCTTTACGGCCAGGCCGAAGCGGTGGCCGGGCCGCGTTCGATGTACGAGCATCCGGGCGGCTACAACGCCAAGGCTCGGGGTGATGAGTTGACCAAGCAGCGGGTCGACGGCTTGCGCAGTCAGGAGAAGCGTTTTGTCGGTGAGAGCGACTGCCGCTGGCTCGTGCCGGGGCACTGGTTCACCCTCGCCGGGCACGATGATTCAACGTTGAACATCGATTGGGTAGTGACGGCGGTGACACATGACGCCAGTCACGACAGCTATCGCAATCGCTTCGAGGCAATCCCCAAGGCCACGCCGTACCGCCCGGAACGCATCACCCCCAAACCGCGCATGCACCCGCAAACGGCAATTGTCGTCGGCAAGTCGGGCGAAGAAATCTGGACCGACGAATACGGCCGGATCAAGCTGCAGTTCCCTTGGGACCGCGACGGCAAGAACGACGAAACCAGCTCCTGTTGGGTCCGGGTGGTGCTGCCCTGGAGCGGCAAGGGCTTCGGCATGCAGTTCGTGCCGCGCATCGGCCAGGAAGTGATCGTGACCTTTATCGATGGCGATCCGGATCGACCGCTGGTAACCGGCTGCGTCTACAACGGTGACAACGCGCTGCCCTATGCGCTGCCGGCGAATCAGACCCAGTCGGGAATCAAGACCCAATCGTCCAAGGGCGGCGGCGGTTTCAACGAGTTGCGCTTCGAGGACAAGAAAGACGCCGAAGAGGTGTTTTTGCAGGCGCAGAAAGACCTGAAGATCAACGTGCTCAACGACAGCACCGCCACGGTCGGCCACGATGAAACCCTGACCGTGCAGAACGCCCGCACGCGCACGGTGAAAGAAGGCGACGAGACCGTGACGCTGGAGAAAGGCAAACGCAGCGTGACCATCCAGACCGGCAGCGACGCGCTCGATGTGAAGGACAGTCGCACGGTAACCGTGGGCGCTGACCAGACTCACAGCACCGGTGGCAATTACACGCACAAGGTCACCGGTGATTACAGCCTGACGGTGGACGGTAACCTGACCATCAAAGTGACTGGCAGCCTGACCCTGCAAAGCGGCGGCAGTTTTTCGATCAAGAGCGGCGCCGATCTGGCGGCCGAGGCCAGTACTTCCATCAGTCAGAAGGCCGGGACCTCTCTGAGCAATCAGGCTGGTACCTCACTGGAAAACAAGGCCGGCACGACCATGACCAACGATGCCGGGATCAGCCTGACCAACAAGGGCGCCGCTTCGCAGACCGTGGATGGCGGCGGCATGCTGACCATCAAGGGGGGTCTGGTGCAGGTCAACTGACAAGGAGAACCCATGGCCATCACGCCGCTGGATTTGCAACAGAACGATAAACAGCTCAAAGGGCGCCTGCTCGATGGCCAGCTCGACGGTGCGCTGCACATCAAGGATGACGGGCGCGCGCAGGCTGATTTGCACTACAACCGGGGCGAGCTGCAAGGCACCACCCTGCTCTACCACCCCAATGGCAAGGTCTCGGCGCAGTTGCCGTTTGTGCGTGACAAGCTGCAGGGGGTTGCCAGTTTCTATGCCCCCGAAGGCAGTCTGCAGCGCAAGGCGACTTACCACCGGGGGCTGCTGCATGGCGAGGCGTTCAATTACTTTCCCGATGGGCAACTGGCGGAGGTCGAGTTTTACCGCGACGGCGTGCGCGACGGGCGCTATCAACGCTTTCATCCGAACGGCAAGCCGGCCGTCGAAGCCCGGTATCTCAACGGTCAATTGCTGGAACCGGAACAGGGCTTCGCCAGCGACGGACGACCATTGGACGCCGACGGCAAGCCGATCTCACGAGTGCGCTGGTGGTTCAGGCGCTGGAGCGATCCCGAGCAAGCCTGAGCTCTGTAGCAGCTGCCGAGCAGCGCGAGGCCGCGTTCGGCTGCGAAGCAGTCGCAAGTCCGGCTGACGCAGTCTGCCTGATGTACCGCAGTCTCAGGTTTTACGACTGCTTCGCAGCCTCGCAAGCTCGACAGCAGCTACGGCCGAACGCAGGCTTCGCCAGCTGTTACAAAGATTGTGGGATCAGGGAATCAGCATCTGCATCTGCCCCGGCATCACGATTTTGATCACTCCGGCCCAGTTGCACATCAAGGTGCTGTTGGCATCGATGGCCGGCATGCCGCCCAGCAGCAGGGTCGGCGCGCCGCCGGGGATCCACGGGGTGGCGGTGGCCGGGATGCACGGCATCGGCGTCAGCACGCCAAGTGCCGCGGCGGTGGCGGCCGCGACCATCGGGTTGGCCATGCTCATGCACGTGCCGAACGGCATGACGTTCACCAACGGAATGTGGTCCATGATGTTCGCCGCCGGCATGCCCCCGGTCATTGTGCGGTTCACTGGCAGCACGTTGAGTACCGCCGGCGCCGCGCCGAAACTGCATTGCAGGGTCGCGGTGGCGCAAACTTGCGGACAGCCCATGTCGAATCTCCTTCCTGGAAGCGACGCTCCCTGAACCATAGTCCGCCGCGCCTGTTCGCGCACATCAGGAACGCTGATTATCCGGCAACACGCTAACCTATAAGACCGTGCCGCGCTTGTGGCCCCCCCAGCGCGCCATTAGATTAGCCAATGATGTCTGGCCTCCAAAATAAGCAGAAGGGATAAGCATGGCGCTTACTGACCAGTCCACCCGTATCCGCTCTGGCGAAGAACTCGATGCCAGCCTGATCGATCCGTACCTCAAGGCGCACATTCCGGGCCTGAGTGGCTTGCCTGTGATCAGCCAGTTTCCGGGCGGTGCGTCGAACCTGACTTACCTGCTGGAATACCCCGAACAGGAATTCGTCCTGCGTCGGCCGCCGTTCGGCCACAAAGCCAAGTCCGCCCACGACATGGGCCGCGAATTTCGCATCCTCAATCAACTGCGGGACGGTTTTCCCTACTGCCCCAAAGCCTATGTGCACTGCACTGACGAATCGGTGATCGGCGCCGAGTTCTATGTGATGGAACGGGTAAAGGGCATCATCCTGCGCTCCGAACTGCCACCGGAACTGGGTCTTGATTCAGCGAAGACCGAAACCCTGTGCAAGAGCTTCATCGACAAGTTCGTCGAATTGCACCGAGTCGACTACAGGGCTTATGGCCTGGGTGATCTCGGCAAGCCCGAAGGTTATGTCGCGCGG
Organism: Pseudomonas sp. Pseusp11; assembly: GCF_047304405.1. Classification (NCBI taxonomy): domain Bacteria; kingdom Pseudomonadati; phylum Pseudomonadota; class Gammaproteobacteria; order Pseudomonadales; family Pseudomonadaceae; genus Pseudomonas; species Pseudomonas sp. Pseusp11. The sequence goes on along the minus strand of NZ_JBGLZF010000021.1, from coordinate 28,503 downwards.
CAAATCAAAGGCTGGAGCGAGCGCTACGAAAAGGCCCTGACCCCTGACGCGCCGAAGTGGGAAGCAGTAAAGGCCTGGCTCAACGACAAGATGCCAGCCGATCACCCGACGTCGAGCATCGTCCACAACGATTACCGCTTCGACAACGTGATCCTCGATCCGAACAACCCGATGCAGATCATCGGTGTGCTGGATTGGGAGCTGACCACCCTCGGTGACCCGCTGATGGACCTGGGCAACACCCTCGCCTACTGGATCGAAGCCGACGACCCGGCACCGGTGCAACTGATGCGCCGCCAGCCAAGCCACGCCCCTGGCATGCTGACCCGCCGCGAATTCGTCGATTACTACGCCGAGCGCGCCGGCATCCAGATCGACAATTTCGACTTCTACTACACCTATGGCCTGTTCCGTCTGGCCGGCATCGTGCAGCAGATCTACTACCGCTTCTTCCATGGTCAGACCCAGGACAAACGCTTCGCACAGTTCATTCACATGAACAAACTGCTGGAGCAGATGAGCTTGCAGGTCATTCAGAAATCCAGCCTCTGATCAGGCCCCATAACAAGGAAAAATCATGTCCAAGACTCAGTTGTTCGACCTCGACGGCAAGATCGCTTTCGTCTCAGGTGCCAGTCGCGGCATCGGTGAAGCCATCGCCAAACTGCTGGCGCAGCAAGGTGCCCACGTGATCGTGTCGAGCCGCAAGCTCGACGGCTGCCAGCACGTCGCCGACGCGATCATCGCCGCTGGCGGCAAGGCCACCGCCATTGCCTGCCACATTGGTGAAATGGAACAGATCACCCAGGTATTCGCCGCCATCCGCGAACAATTCGGGCGCCTGGATATCCTGGTCAACAATGCCGCGACCAACCCGCAGTTCTGCAACGTGCTGGACACCGACCTCAGCGCCTTCCAGAAAACCGTCGACGTGAACATTCGCGGCTACTTCTTCATGTCGGTGGAAGCCGGCAAGCTGATGCGCGAACACGGCGGCGGCAGCATCATCAACGTCGCCTCGATCAACGGCATCTCGCCGGGGATCTTCCAGGGCATCTACTCGGTGACCAAGGCAGCGGTGATCAACATGACCAAAGTGTTCGCCAAGGAATGCGCGCAGTTCGGCATTCGCTGCAACGCCTTGCTGCCGGGTTTGACCGACACCAAGTTTGCATCGGCGCTGGTGAAGAACGAGGCAATTTTGAACACCGCATTGCAGCAGATTCCACTCAAGCGCGTGGCGGATCCGAGTGAAATGGCCGGTGCGGTGTTGTACCTGGCGAGTGATGCTTCCAGCTATACGACCGGGGTTTCGCTGAATGTGGATGGCGGGTTCCTGTCCTGATTCGGTTCACCAGATACACAAAAGGCAGCCTCAGAGCTGCCTTTTTAGTTTTCAGTACTCACCACTGATCGTTCCCACGCTCTGCGTGGGAACGATCAGATCGCAGCCTTCGGCAGCTCCTACGGTGGGATCGGCGTTTCCGCAGGACGTATCGGCCCCAATACAAGAATATTTATTCCACCATTTGCATTTTGAGAATTTTTATTCCATAAATAGCCCTCCTGAAAATAAAAATCCAAAGGACCCCGGCTATGCGCGAACTCGGTATCGGACTCATCGGCACAGGTTTCATGGGCCGCGCCCACGCCCTGGCCTTTCGCAATGTCAGCGCTGTTTTTGAATTGCCGCTGAAGCTCAAACTTGCCGCCCTTGCCGACGCCGACCCGCAGCGCGCCCGCCACTGCGCCGACGCCTGGGGCTTCGATGCTGCTCACAACGACTGGCAACAGCTGATCGATGACCCCAAGGTCAACCTGATCGCCATCACCACCCCCAATCATCTGCACTACCCCATGGCCATGGCTGCCATCGCCGCCGGTAAACCGGTGTACTGCGAAAAGCCGCTGGCGGTGAGCCTCGAGCAGGCCAGTACCATGCGCCTTGCAGCCAAAGCCGCAGGCGTGGTGACGCGGGTGGGTTACAACTATCAGCACAACCCGATCATCGGCCTGGCTCGGGATTTGATTCAAAACGGCGCGCTGGGGCAGGTCATCAGTTTCCAGGGCGAGTTCAGCGAAGACTTCATGGCCGATCCCGTTTCACCCTGGTCCTGGCGCTGCGACGCCAATTACGCCGGCGGCGCCCTGGCGGACCTGGGCAGTCACTTGCTGGCCATGGCCCGTCATCTGCTGGGCGACGTCGAGGCGGTGTGCGCGGATACCCAGACCGTGCATGCGCAGCGCCCCGTGACGGCGGGTGGTCAGGAACGACGCGAGGTCGCGGTCGACGATCAGGTCCACGCGTTGCTGCGGTTCGCCAATGGCGCGCGAGGGACGTTCAGCAGCAGTTGGCTCAAACACGGTTATAAGAATCACCTGAGTTTTGAAATCAGCGGCACCCAAGGCACCCTGGCGTTCGATCAGGAACGCTTGAATGAACTGCGGCTGTATCGTGCCGGGCAAGGCGGTTTCCAACGGCTGCTGGCGGGGCCGGATTTGCCGGGTTACGCCGCCTTCAGCCCGGCGCCGGGGCACCAGTTGGGTTACAACGAACTCAAGACCCTTGAAGTGCATGAGTTGGTGATGGCGCTGGCCGGTCTCGGCCAGGACGGGACCGATTTCGAGAAGGCGTGGGAAGTCGAACGCCTGGCGACGGCGATTCGTCTGGCGGCACGGGAGTCGCGGTGGGTCAGGATCGAGGAAGTCTGAACCGACGCTCAGGTCATACACCGCCAGTTGCACGTGCTACTGGCGGTACACCAGACCCGGTTTACTGAGTGACGCAACGGGTCAGGGTCGTGGTTCGGGTCACCTGCCCTTCAGCCCTCATATCACCCTGCACATCGGTACTTTCGGTGGTCGAACAGGTACGAACCGGTGTCGGTGGCGGTGCGGCCGGGGGTGGAGGCGGCGGACTGGCGCAACCACCCAGAATCGCCACGCAGAGTGCGAGCGACAGTGGTGAAAAAGCACATTTCCCAAAATTGTTCATAGGCTGACCCGCGGTAAGTAATCGACATTTTCCGCGACTCGAAAACCATCCCGCGAACCCGCGGCCCTGTCACAGAAAAGAAATACCCTCGCATTCCTTATAGCCCAGCCACTCACCAATGCCAGAAAAACAGCGGCCGTCACCGCAGGAATGGATATGCGCCCTGTCAAAAATCCCGGGCGCTCGCTCCCACATTATTTGAACTGCATCCCCCCGTAGGAGCTGCCGAAGGCTGCGATCTTTTGATCTTGCCCTTAGGCGGCCTTACAAAGCACCGGACCGATGCAGTCCACTGCTCTCAAGCTCATACCGCAACTCATCAACCAAAGCCGCCACTGCCTCAGGTGTCTTGAGCGTTGCCACGTTCAAACCGCTGACCACCAGATCCACCTGCCCCGTCGTCGGATGATAAAGCTTCACCGTCAACGAATTATCCCCCGTGAGCGTACATTCACAGGCCAACGGCGAAAAACCAAGCTCCAGTTGAGTACGCAATTGCGCCAGATAAATCATCCCGATTCACCTTGGCGACGGAGCAAAATCGACCATATGTTTGTTCTGTTCGCACCCATGTGGCTGTTCCTTTAGCTGCATCGAAGAGGACGCGATACCGGGCCCAAGCCACGTCTCGCACCCCGACAGCCTAGAAAAAGCCCCATCTGATCAATACATGAAATTGCACCACCCGCACTAGTGCATTTGCACCTTAACGTTGCCCCTTGATCCGCTTCACGCCGGAGAACAGACCTCGCTCGCGAGCCCAGACAATCGCCTCGCTACGGCTATGCACATCGAGTTTGGAATACACCGTCGACACATGATTGCGCACTGTATTGGGCGCGAGTTTCAGGCGCGCGGCGATCTCCTTGTCGGCCAGGCCTTCACAGATCAGGCCGAGCACATCGCGCTCCCGGGTGGTCAGGTCGGTGAACGACACACTGGGCAACTGCGGCGAATTGACGTTTTTCACATTGGCCAGTTTTTCGATCAGCGTACGGCTGAACCAGGACGCATCTTTCATCACCTCTTCGATCGCCGACACCAACTCCAACTCAGTGCGTTTGCGCTCGGTGATGTCCATCAACACCAGCAAGTAGCAAATGCCGTCCTGAATGTTCACGGTGTCCGCCGAGACCGCACAATCAATCAGCCCGGCATCCTTCCGGCGCACCCTGACATCGATACGATCCACGCTCCCGGTTTTCTCCAGGGCTGCAAACAGTCGCGCGCGAGCGCCCGCATCATCGATGAAACCGAGTTGCGCCACGGTCTTGCCGAGCACTTCATCATTGGGAAATGCGAGGGACTCGAGGAAGGCTTCGTTGACGTCCATCACCACTTGGTCGGCGGCGCGGCACACCAGGATTGGCACCGGAGTGAGGCGAAACGCTTTGGCGAACCGTTCCTCGCTCTGGCGCAGAGCAATTTCGGCCTTGTGCCGAAGCTCCATGTCGACGAAGGAAAACAACATGCAAGCTTCGTCGTTAAGCTCAAGCGGTTGCCCGGCAACAATCACCTGCTTGCTGCCACCGTCGGGCAATTGCAACTCGGCCTGCATCTGCGGAATCGTGGCCCCGTCACGCAAACGCTGCTTGGCCAGGTCCATATTCTCGGCGCGATCCAGCACATCCAGTTCATAGGTCGAAGTGCCGATTACTTGATCGCGGGTATAACCGGTCATTTCCAGGAAGCCGGAATTGACTTTGATGTAGCGCAAGTCACTGAGGCGACAGATCACCGCCGGGGCCGGGTTGGCGTTGAAGGTCTTTTCGAAACGCTGCTCGGCGCTGGCCCACTCGGTGACGTCGTTCATGATCAGCACCAACGATTCCGGCTCACCGGCGCGATCTGCCAGCACCATGCTGCGCACGCTGTGAACCCAGGTGCGCTCTTCATTTCCCAGTTGCGTCACCTCCACCATCACATCGCTGAACGTCTCGCCATGGGCCACGCGGCTGATCGGATAGTTCTCGATCGCTACCGGATGATTGTTGCGATAACGCAAGGCAAAACGCTTGGCGTACTCCCCGGCATTGGCCCCCAACTCGCCAATCTCGCTGACACCGTGCATGGCCAGTGCGGCGTCATTGGCCCAGAGAATGGTCTGGTCGAGCTCCAGCAGAATCACCCCATCGGACAGGCCAGCGATGATTTGCTGCAACTGACGGCGATTGGTTTCAGTGCTCAGGACGTCCTGGCTCATTGGAACTCCACAATTGCGGCGGCACTTTTGCGCGCTGCCCAGTGAAGATTACGACCGCAGGCGTTTGTGATAGTGCAAAGCCCGGCACCCGCGGCCTCCCAAAGTAGCCCTATGCTCAATACGGAAAGAGTGGTTTAGTGCCGCTTTTTGTCTATACGGAGAGTTGCCATGGTGTTTGATTCTCTTCACTTCACCCCCTGGTCTGCCCTCGCGGGAGGAGCGCTGATTGGCCTCGCCGCAAGCGTAATGGTGGTGGCCAACGGGCGAGTTGCCGGGATCAGCGGGCTGTTGGGCAGCCTGCTTGAACGTAATGATTCAGGACGAGGTGAAAAAGCCCTGTTCCTGCTCGGACTGTTGGCGGCACCGTTGGTGTGGGCGCTGTTTCATGTGTGGCCGGCCATCGAATTCAAAACCGGTACGGTGGGGCTGATCATCGCCGGATTGTGCGTCGGCATCGGCACTCGTTATGGCTCCGGCTGCACCAGTGGCCACGGCGTGTGCGGTATCTCGCGCCTGTCACCACGCTCCATTGCCGCGACATTGAGTTTCATGTTCACAGGCTTCGTGACCGTGTTCGTCCTGCGTCATCTGCTGGGGTATTGAACATGCGCAAACTGACCGCTTTCCTCGCCGGCCTGCTGTTCGGCATCGGCCTGTTGCTGGCCGGCATGGCAAACCCGGCCAAAGTGCTGGGTTTTCTGGACATTGCCGGCCTGTGGGATCCGTCACTGGCGCTGGTCATGATCGGCGCCATTGCCGTGGCTTGGGGGCCGTTTCACTGGGCCATGAAACAATCGACATCCTTGCTGGGTGCGCCTATGCAATTGCCGGTCAGCCGTGAGCTGGACCGACGCCTGATCGGTGGCAGCCTGCTCTTCGGCATCGGTTGGGGTATTGCCGGCATCTGCCCCGGCCCGGCACTGGTGTTGTTGCCGACTGGGCACTGGCAGGCCTGGGTGTTCGCCATCGCCATGCTGGCGGGGATGCTGATGTTCAAAGCGCTGCAAACCCGCCGTTGAGCATCCCCGCCAGGCCAGTGGTCAAGCCGCCTGCTTACCACTGGCAATCGCCTGCGACGCCGCCAGCATCGCCCGCAACAACACGGCGCACCCGGCGGCCAGATCATCCGGCGCGGCGTTTTCGATTTCGTTATGGCTGATACCACCTTCACAAGGCACGAAGATCATCCCGGCCGGGCCGAGTTCGGCGAGGAAGATTGCGTCGTGCCCTGCCCCGCTGACGATGTCCATGTGCGACAGACCGAGCCCTTGAGCCGCACCGCGTACCGCTTCGACGCAACCCTTGTCGAAATACAGCGGCGGGAAGTCGGCGGTGGGTGTCAGTTCGAAGGTCAGGCCGTGTTGCTCGCAAGTGGTTTCAATGACCTCGCGGACTTCGGCGATCATTGAGTCGAGTCGCGCCGGTTCCAGATGACGGAAGTCCAGGGTCATGCGCACTTCGCCGGGAATCACGTTGCGCGAGCCGGGATAGGCTTGCAGGCAGCCGACAGTGCCGCAGGCGTGGGGTTGATGACCGAGGGCTGCGCGATTGACTGCGCCGACGATCACCGCGGCGCCGACCAGCGCGTCCTTGCGCAAGTGCATTGGCGTCGGGCCGGCGTGGGCTTCGACACCGCGCAGTTTCAGGTCGAACCATTTCTGGCCCAGCGCGCCCATCACCACGCCGATGGTTTTGTGTTCGTCCTCAAGAATCGGCCCTTGCTCAATGTGCGCCTCGAAGTACGCACCCACAGCATGACCGCTGACCTTGCGCGGCCCGGCGTAGCCAATGGCATTCAGGGCTTCGCCGACGGTCACGCCCTCGGCATCGACCTTGGCCAGGGTTTCCTCGAGGGTGAATTTTTCCGCAAACACGCCGGAGCCCATCATGCACGGGGCGAAGCGTGAGCCTTCCTCGTTGGTCCAGACCACCACTTCCAGCGGCGCTTCGGTTTCCACGCCGAGGTCGTTGAGGGTGCGCAAGACTTCGACCCCGGCCAGCACGCCGAAGCAGCCGTCGAACTTGCCGCCGGTGGGCTGAGTGTCGATGTGGCTGCCGGTCATTACCGGTGGCAGGTTCGGATTGCGCCCCGGACGACGGGCGAAGATGTTGCCGACGGCGTCGATGCTGACCGTGCAACCGGCCTCCTCGCACCACTTCACGAAGATATCGCGCGCCTGGCGGTCGAGGTCGGTCAGGGCCAGCCGGCAGACACCGCCCTTGACCGTCGCACCGAGCTTGGCCAGCTCCATGAGCGACTGCCACAAACGGTCGCGGTTGATGTGCTGATGGGTGGATTGCAGAACGTCTACGGCAGCGTTCATGGTGATCTCCTCAGGCAGTTGTTATTGGGTCATTCAGGCGAATTTTTGGTGTATTTGATGCTGTCTTCGCGAGCAAGCCCGCGCCCACATTTGGAATGTTTTCCCCCTGTAGGAGCTGCCGAAGGCTGCGATCTTTTCGGGGCCGCCCAAGAGCAAGATCAAAAGATCGCAGCCTTCGGCAGCTCCTACATTGGAAATGCGATCCCCTGTGAGAGCAGGGCCACCTCTCACACCGCAGATTTCACGACAGTCGGACTCGGCCGCATCGAACTCAACCCGTAATAAATCAGCCCTCCCAGGGCCGAGCCGGTGAACCAGCCGTAGCTGTAGAACCAGCTGAAGGCATCGCTGCCCAGCGACAGCAGCGTCAACACCACCGGCACGCCGAACGCGATGAAGCCAAACCCGTTCCACGCCGGGTACACGTCGTCACGGTAGAGGCCGGCCAAATCCAGTTGCTGTTTCTTGATCAGGAAATAGTCCACCACCATGATCCCGGCGATCGGCCCCAGCAGGCTCGAATAGCCGAGCAACCAGTTGGAATACACCGTCTCCAGGCTCAGATCCGAGACAATCAGCCCGAGCTTTTTCAGCAGTTCATGGGCCATCAGCGCCAACCCGACCAACCCCGTGAGCATCACCGCCGTGGTGCGGTTGATGTACTTGGGCGCGACGTTCTGGAAATCGTTGGTTGGCGACACGATGTTGGCCGCAGTGTTGGTGGACAAGGTGGCGATGATGATCAGCGCCATGGCCAGTGCGACCCAGACCGGGCTCTGGATATGGCCGATCAGGGTGACCGGATCAGAGACAGTGACACCCACCAGTTTGACCGACGCGGCCGTCATTACCACGCCGAGGGAGGCGAACAGGAACATGGTCAGGGGCAAACCGATGATCTGCCCGACGATCTGGTCCTTCTGGCTTTTCGCGTAGCGGCTGAAGTCCGGGATGTTCAGCGACAACGTGGCCCAGAAGCCGACCATGGCCGTCAGCCCGGCGGCAAAGTAACTGACCACGCTGGCGCCTTCCGGACGTTTGGCCGGGATCGCCAGCAGCTCGGTCATCGACACGTTTGGCATGGCCCACACCAGCAGGCCCACGCCCACCAGTACCAACAACGGCGCAGAGAGGGTTTCCAGCCATTTGATCGAGTCCGCGCCGCGAATCACCACCCACAGGTTCAAGGCCCAGAACAGCATGAAGCCGATCACCTCACCGGTACCGCCGAGGGCCTTCCAGTCATCGAACACCGAGCCGAGAAACAGGTGAATCGCCAGCCCGCCGAACATGGTCTGGATGCCGAACCAGCCACACGCCACCAAGGCGCGGATCAGGCATGGAATGTTGGAACCGAGAATGCCGAAGGACGAGCGCAGCAATACCGGAAACGGAATGCCGTACTTGGTGCCGGGGAAGGCGTTCAGGGTCAGCGGGATCAGCACGATGATATTGGCGAACAGAATCGCCAGCAGCGCTTCGCCCACGGTCAGGCCGAAGTAGGCCGTGAGCACTCCGCCGAGGGTGTAAGTCGGCACGCAGATCGCCATGCCGACCCACAGCGCGGTGATGTGCCATTTGTTCCAGGTTCGTTCGCGCACCTTGGTCGGTGCCATATCGTGGTTGTATCGGGGACTGTCGAGGACATCGCTGCCGGCTTCGAGCTCAAACAAGCCGTCGCGCTCGGTCACTTGCGATCTGATCTGTTGCATGGCCGCTCCACTGTTCTTTTGATTATTTTTGCTCATCAGAGGCTGGCGCAATGCGCGCGAGCCGGACGATGGCCGGAGAAACTGACAACTTTTACGGACCGGCCACGGTGTCAGCGGCGGCATCAATAAACGTGCCGGGTGCCCCGCTTGCGCCTCGGGCAGTGCCATAAAACTTTGCTAACCAACTGATGTTAATCAGCTTTATCTATCCAACTAGCGAGTCCCCGGTCAGTTGCCATGTCACTCAGGCCGAATGACAGGCAAGTTGTCCGAACAGTCAGGACTCAATCTGGTGCGTCGATCTTTTTTGAAAGGTTGCGCATCAACCATAGACCATCCTCAACCGGCTGATTTCACATAGAAAATCTTGACCATATTTCCAACCTGTCAAGTGCGTCAAAATGGTGATCGGCCTCACCATTTTGGTGATTTTCATTTTTTATCCTTATTTTTCAATCAGTTAAATCAGTAATAAGCTTATAAAAAATAATCTTGCTCAATTCATGAACTGCAGCTAGCGTCTATTCTTGACAGCGATGACAGGAATACACCGATTGGCGTCTGCTGCATATAAAACATCTAGAACCGGCAATAGTCGGTCATGCCTGCGAGGAACTCGGAATGTCTCTGTTGATCCGTGGCGCCACCGTTATTACCCATGATGAAAGTTACCGCGCCGACGTCTATTGCGCCGACGGCGTGATCAAAGCCATCGGTGAAAACCTCGATGTTCCCGCCGATGCGCAAGTGCTCGACGGCAGCGGCCAATACCTGATGCCCGGTGGCATCGACCCACACACGCACATGCAACTGCCCTTCATGGGCACGGTGGCCAGCGAAGACTTTTTCAGCGGCACCGCTGCGGGACTGGCCGGCGGCACCACGTCAATCATCGACTTCGTGATACCCAACCCGCAGCAATCGTTGATGGAGGCCTTTCATCAATGGCGTGGCTGGGCGGAAAAGTCGGCGTCGGACTACGGCTTTCACGTCGCCATCACCTGGTGGAGCGAGCAGGTTCGCGAGGAAATGGCCGAGCTGGTCAGCCAGCACGGGGTCAACAGCTTCAAGCACTTCATGGCCTACAAGAACGCGATCATGGCTGCCGACGACACCCTGGTCGCGAGTTTCGAGCGTTGCCTGGAGTTGGGCGCGGTGCCGACCGTGCACGCGGAAAACGGCGAGCTGGTCTATCACCTGCAACGCAAGTTGATGGCCCAGGGCATCACCGGGCCGGAAGCGCATCCGCTGTCGCGGCCTTCGCAGGTGGAAGGTGAAGCCGCGAGCCGGGCGATCCGCATCGCCGAAACCCTCGGCACGCCGCTGTACCTGGTCCATGTCTCGACCAAGGAAGCCCTCGACGAAATCACCTATGCCCGCGCCAAGGGCCAGCCGGTTTACGGCGAAGTACTGGCCGGGCATCTGCTGCTGGACGACAGCGTTTACCAACACCCGGACTGGCAGACCGCCGCCGGTTACGTGATGAGCCCACCCTTCCGCCCGCGCGGTCATCAAGAAGCCCTTTGGCACGGCCTGCAAGCGGGCAACCTGCACACCACCGCCACCGACCACTGCTGCTTCTGCGCCGAGCAAAAAGCCGCTGGCCGTGACGATTTCAGCAAGATCCCCAACGGCACCGCCGGTATCGAAGACCGCATGGCGGTGCTTTGGGATGAAGGGGTGAACACCGGGCGTTTGTCGATGCAGCACTTCGTAGCGCTCACCTCCACCAACACCGCGAAGATCTTCAACCTCTACCCGCGCAAAGGTGCGATCCGTGTCGGTGCCGATGCCGATCTGGTGCTCTGGGACCCGGAAGGCACGCGGACGATTTCAGCCAAGACTCACCACCAACAGGTCGACTTCAACATCTTCGAAGGCAAGACCGTGCGCGGCGTGCCGAGTCACACCGTCAGCCAGGGCCGTGTGGTGTGGGCCGATGGTGATTTGCGCGCCGAGCGTGGCGCGGGCCGGTATATCGAACGGCCGGCGTATCCGGCGGTGTTTGATTTGCTGAGCAAGCGGGCTGAGTTGCACAAGCCGACAGCAGTGAAACGTTGAAATCGAGGCCTCGGCCTTCGCGGGCAAGCCCGCGCCCACAGGGGTATGCATTCCCCTGTAGGAGCTGCCGAAGGCTGCGATCTTTTGACTTTGTTTTTTAAGATCAAGATCAAAAGATCGCAGCCTTCGGCAGCTCCTACACGGTAACCGAGCACGACTCAAACCAATGCCCACCAGAGGCAGTACCTCAATTAACCGTGAGGCCAACACCGTGATCAAGACTTTGAACCACCTCCCGCATCCCCATGAGGACGCGGTCGCCCTCGCCGGCCATTTCACCGACCTGGCGCCGCCGCTCAACGACCGTCAGGCACATCTGGAAGCCTCGCGCTGCCTGTATTGCTACGACGCGCCGTGCGTGAACGCGTGCCCAAGCGACATCGACATTCCATCGTTCATCCGCAATATCCATCAGGAAAACGTGCAGGGTGCGGCGCAGAAGATCCTCTCGGCCAACATCCTCGGTGGCAGCTGTGCCCGGGTCTGTCCGACGGAAATCCTCTGCGAGCAAGCCTGCGTGCGCAACAACGCCCAGGAATGCGCCCCAGTGCTGATCGGCCTGCTGCAACGCTATGCCGTGGACAACGCACACTTCAGCGAACACCCGTTCCAGCGCGCCGCCGCCACCGGCAAGCGTATTGCCGTGGTGGGGGCAGGCCCGGCCGGTTTGTCCTGCGCGCACCGCAGCGCCATGCACGGCCATGACGTGGTGATTTTCGAGGCCCGGGAAAAGGCCGGTGGCCTCAACGAGTACGGGATCGCCAAGTACAAACTGGTGGACGATTACGCGCAGAAGGAACTTGAATTCCTGATGGGGATTGGCGGGATCGAGATTCGCCACGGACAGAAACTCGGCGACAACCTGACCCTCAGCGAACTGCATCAGCAATTCGACGCGGTGTTCCTCGGCCTCGGCCTGGCCGCCAGCAAACAACTGGGCCTGACCAACGAGGATGCCCCCGGCCTGCTCCCCGCCACCGACTACATCCGCGAACTGCGCCAGGCCGATGACCTGACGCAACTGCCGCTGGCCGAACGCTGCATCGTCCTCGGTGCCGGCAACACCGCCATCGACATGGCCGTGCAAATGGCCCGCCTCGGTGCCCGGGACGTCAATCTGGTGTACCGCCGCGGCGTCGCGGACATGGGCGCCACCAGTCACGAACAGGACATCGCCAAGGCCAATCAGGTGCGGCTGTTGACCTGGGCGCAACCCGAAGAGGTGCTGCTCGACGATCAAGGCAACGTGCGCGGCATGCGCTTCGCCCGCACCCGATTGGTGGAAGGTCGCCTGCAAACCACCGGCGAAACCTTTGAACTGGCCGCCGACGCGATCTTCAAAGCCATCGGCCAGACCTTCGACACTTCCGCCCTCGCCGACCCGCTGGCCCGTGAACTCAAGCGTCAGGGCGATCGCATCCTCGTCGACGAGCAGCTGCGCACCAGCATTCCCGGCGTGTATGCCGGTGGCGACTGCACCAGCCTCGATCAGGACCTCACCGTGCAAGCCGTGCAGCACGGCAAGCTGGCCGCCGAGGCGATCAACGCTCAACTCATGCTCAACGTGGAGGCTGCGTAAATGGCCGATCTCTCGATTGTCTTCGCCGGCATCAAGGCCCCCAACCCGTTCTGGCTCGCTTCCGCGCCGCCGACCGACAAAGCCTACAACGTGGTCCGTGCGTTCGAGGCTGGCTGGGGTGGCGTGGTCTGGAAAACCCTGGGTGAGGACCCGGCGGCGGTCAACGTGTCGTCACGCTACTCGGCGCACTTCGGGGCTAACCGTGAAGTGATGGGCTTCAACAACATCGAGTTGATCACTGACCGTTCGCTGGAGATCAACCTGCGGGAAATCACCCAGGTCAAAAAGGACTGGCCGGACCGCGCACTGATCGTGTCGTTGATGGTGCCCTGCGTTGAAGAGTCGTGGAAAAGCATCCTGCCGCTGGTGGAAGCCACCGGCGCCGATGGCATCGAGCTGAATTTCGGCTGCCCCCACGGCATGCCGGAACGGGGCATGGGCGCGGCGGTCGGCCAGGTGCCGGAATACGTCGAACAAGTCACTCGCTGGTGCAAGACCTATTGCTCGTTGCCGGTGATCGTCAAGCTCACGCCGAACATCACCGACATCCGCGTCGCCGCCCGTGCCGCACACCGTGGTGGCGCCGATGCGGTGTCGTTGATCAACACCATCAACTCGATCACCAGCGTCAATCTGGAGCGCATGGTCGCCAATCCCGCCGTCGGCAGCCAAAGCACTCACGGCGGTTATTGCGGTTCGGCGGTGAAGCCGATCGCGTTGAACATGGTCGCCGAGATCGCCCGCGACCCGCAGACCCAGGGCTTGCCGATCAGCGGCATTGGCGGCATCGGCAGTTGGCGCGATGCGGCGGAATTCATAGCCCTGGGCAGCGGCTCGGTGCAGGTGTGCACGGCGGCGATGCTGCATGGCTTCCGGATTGTCGAGGAGATGAAGGACGGTTTGTCACGCTGGATGGACAGTCAGGGCTACGCCAGCGTGTCGGATTTTTCTGGGCGCGCAGTGGGCAATACCACGGACTGGAAGTACCTGGACATCAACTATCAGGTGATTGCCAAGATCGATCAGGAGGCGTGCATCGGTTGCGGTCGCTGCCACATCGCTTGCGAAGACACCTCGCACCAGGCGATTGCCAGTCTCAAACAGGCCGATGGCACGCATAAATATCAAGTGATCGATGAGGAGTGCGTGGGCTGCAACCTGTGCCAGATCACTTGCCCGGTACAGGATTGCATCGAGATGGTGCCGGTGGATACGGGCAAGCCGTTTCTGGATTGGAACCATGATCCCCGCAATCCGTATCACGTTGTGGTTTGAGAGTTAAAGATCAAGAGATCGCAGCCTCGTTTCACTCGACAGCTCCTACGGAGTGCAACGAGGCTGCGATCTTTTGATCTATGGCTCCAACCCGATCCCGCGCAAGATCACACTGGTCACCGTCTGCACCGCCCGTTCGAACTGCATGTCCGACAACGGCTGATGATCATTAAGAATGTTCACCTGATGATCGAAGTCGGCATAGTGCTGGGTCGAGGCCCAGATCATGTACAACAGGCTGGAAGGCTCTACCGGCAGGATGCGTTTGTCTTCCACCCACTGGCGAATTTTCGCTTCTTTCATCTTGGCCCAGTCGTACAGGCTCGCGTCCAGCTTCTCACCGAGGGTCGGTGCGCCGTGGATGATTTCGTTGGCCCAGACTTTCGAACCGTACGGCCGGCTGCGGGAATGGTTCATCTTGGCGCGGATGTAGCTGCTGAGCACCACTCGCGGGTCGTCGAACATTTCGAAGCACAGGGCGTCCTGCTTCCAGACCTCCAGCAACCCCAGGAGCACCGCGCTGTACAGCTCACTCTTGGTGCTGAAGTAGTAATGCAGGTTGGAGCGCGGCAGTTGCACTTCAGCGGCGATGTCGGCCATGGCGGTGCTGCCGAACCCTTTTTCGGCGAAGACCTTTTCGGCCGCCAGCAGGATTTTTTCGACGTTACTGCGACGAATCTCGATCTTGTGATTGCCCATGAGGGCTCCCTGACAACAGCGTTGGTCAAGACTAGCATCCGCTCTACGTCGCGGCGACAGGGGAAAACGAAACTTCGTACAGCGGCCCTGCGGGAGGTAAACTGCCCGCCACTTTGAACCTGCCTGCGAGGTCTTCACGATGCTGCTCAAGAACGCCCTGACCACCGCTGCCCTGCTCGGCTCGCTTCTCGCCGCCTCATCGGTGTTTGCCCACGCCCATCTGAAAAGCCAGACCCCGGCGGCCGACAGCACCGTGCAGGCGCCAACGGAACTGCGCCTGGTGTTTTCCGAAGGGGTTGAAGCAACGTTCACCAAAGTGAAAATCAGCAAGGACGGTGCCGACGTACCGGTAAAAAGCCTCGCCACCGAAGGCAGCGACAAGAAAACCCTGGTCGTCACCCCGGCAGCGCCGTTGGCCGCAGGCGATTACAAAGTCGAGTGGCACGCCGTGTCGGTCGACACCCATAAAAGTGAAGGTGCCTACCGCTTCAAGGTGGGTCAGTAATTCATGACCGAGGCGCTGGTGCTGTGCCGCTTCCTGCATTTCACCGTGGTGCTGATGCTGTTCGGAGCCTGGGTATTCAGGCCTTTGCTGTTGGGCCGTGAAACGGCGCTGCTGGATCCGGCACTGGCGAGGGTGACCCGCTGGCTCAGCGTGGTGGCGTTGCTTAGCGGCGTCGGCTGGTTGCTGCTGATCACCGCCAGCATGGCCAGTTCCCCGGAGGCGGCATTCGACCCGGCGATGCTGAGCCTGGTGCTGAGCAATACCTTTTTCGGTCAGGTATGGCGCTGGCATCTGCTGCTCAATCTGTTGCTCGTGGCTCTGCTGCTGACGCCCTGGCGCTCCAGCATGCCCTTGCGCATCGGCCTTTCCAGCCTGCTGCTGGCGACGCTGGCCCCGGTCGGTCATGGCGCCATGCTCGATGGCCTGCAAGGCCAACTGTTAATCCTCAACCAGATTGTTCACCTGACGTGCGTCGGCGCCTGGCTCGGTGGGTTGATGTTGCTGGTGATGATCCTGCGCCAACCGGACGCTCATCCCTTGAGCGCAATACTGCAACGCTTCAGCGGGATCGGTTACGCGTTGGTGGCGGGGTTGGTGATGACCGGCCTGATCAACGTGCGCGTACTGACCGGCGTGTTCTGGCCGACGCCGTTGCTGTCCGGGTTTGCGCTGATTCTGTTGATCAAGGTTGTGCTGGTGATCGCGATGCTGGGGTTGGCGCTGTTCAATCGGCTGCGGGTCAAGGATTGCCAGCAGCGTCCGGGGCTGTTGCGCACCAGCGTCATGCTGGAATGGATACTGGGGATCGGCGCGGTAGCGGCGGTTTCACTGCTGGGCACCCTGCCCCCAATGATCGCCTCCTGAAACACACCCCACCTGTAGGAGCCCCCTGTGGCGAGGGGGCTTGCCCCCGTTGGGCTGCAAGCAGCCCCAAAATCTCCGTTGTACCAAAAATCTTGTGAGCGCTACGCACTCAAACGGGGCGGTGCGGCGTTCCGACAAGCCCCCTCGCCACATCAGGGGGTATTGGGATCCCCTTGCGCAGCGGTATCAATACTCACCACCACCGACATCCCCGGCCGCAGCCGCTCACTTTGTTCCTGATCGGCATCGACGCTGATCCGCACCGGCACCCGCTGGGCGATCTTGACGAAGTTGCCAGTGGCATTGTCAGCCTGCAGCAGACTGAACTCGGAGCCTGTGGCCGGTGAAATCCGCTGCACCCGCCCGTGGAATTTCTGGTGGTTCAGCGCATCGACGGTGAAGCTCACCGGCTGGCCAACCCGCACGTTGTCCATCTGGGTTTCCTTCATGTTGGCGATCACCCACAACTGGTTCGGCACCAACGCCATCAGCTGCGCCCCGGAGTTGACGTAGGCGCCGAGGCGCACGCCAATCTGCCCGAGTTGACCGTCGCGCGGCGCCACCACGCGGGTGTTCGACAGGTCGATCCGCGCCAGTTGCACCGCCGCCTCAGCACTGGCCACCGCCGCTTCCAGCGAGCCGCGATTAACGATCACCGTTTGCAGATCCTGGCGGGCGATGTCCAGATTGGCCTGGGCTTGCGCCACGGCGGCAACGGTCTGGGCGTTGGCGGCCAAGGTCACGTCCAGCTCGCGTTTCGACACCGAGCCATCACCGACCAGCTCTTTGTTGCGGCGCAAATCCGCTTCACTTTTGCGCAACTGTGCCTGGGCGTCGGCGACTGCGGCCTGACGCAATTTGATGGTCGCTTCGGCGCTGTTGCGTTGCTGCACCACGTTGGCCAGCGCGGCTTTCTGCACCGCCAGTTGCGCCAGGGACTGATCGAGACGCTGCTTGTAGATGCGGTCGTCGAGGCGCACCAGCAAATCGCCGGCCTTCACGAACTGGAAATCCTGCACCGGCACTTCGTACACGTAACCGCTGAGCTGCGGGCCGATGATCGTCACCTGCCCGCGCACCAGGGCGTTTTCCGTGGTCTCGACCGCGCTGCTGAACGGTGGCAGTTGCCAGGCGTACAACACGATCAGTACACCGACGAGAGCAATCGCCGCAAAGCCCAGGGACGAGATGATCCGCACCCCCAGCGAGCGCGGTTCAGAGCCCGGCGAGGATGGCGGCGTCACGCCTTCGGGGGTGGCGGCAATAGTGTTGGTGGTCGTGGTGGTCGGTTCGGTCATGAAGAAGTGGCACCGCTGGATTGTTTGGTTGGAGTGGCAGGCGCCGGGGCAACGGCTTGGGTAGTGCTCATCAGCCACAGGGCGCGAATGGAAATCCAGATCATAGTCAGCACCGCGATCACGGCAATCAGCATGAACACATCGTTATAGGCCAGGACATTAGCCTCCCGGGTGGCGGCGGCGGCCAGGCTGCGAATGCCCTGCAGGTTGCGCAGGCTCGGGTCGGCAATCATTGAGCCGACCGCATTGCCGCCGCTCTGGACCCGCGCCGCCACACGCGGGTCAAGCAACGTCAGTTGCTCGACGATGTGGCTGGAATGAAACTTCTCGCGCGCGATCTGGAACGTCCCCAGCAATGCCGCGCCAATCAGGCCGCCGAGGTTCTGGCAGATACCGAACAGCACCGAGAAACTCACCAGGTTGCGCGGGCTGGACAGCACGTTACGCATGCCGTAGACCATGGTCGGCCCGAGGAAAAACGTCCCACCAAAAGCCAGCAGAAACTGACTGATATACAGGTTTTCCGGGCGGGTCAGGTTGTTCGAATAACTGTCCATCACCGAACCGACCGCCATCAGTGCCAAGGAGATGTTCAGCGGCATGATCAGGTGCTTGGGGTCGATGGTCAGGGCGCTGGTGGCAAGGCCGGCGATACTGCCGATCAACATCACCACATACAGGCTGTGCAGCTGCTGACTGCTCATGTTCAGCGCCTGCATGAACCCCACCGCGCCGGTGGACTGCTCCGACGTCACCATGCGGATCAGGATCACCGCCAGGGCCAGGCGAATCATCGCCCCGCTGCCAAGCCAGCGGGTCATCAGCATCGGGTTGCTGCGGTTATGCTCGATGGCCAGGCCCGTGAGGATCAACACGATCGAAGCCGCCGAGGCCACTCCGATCCACTGCGCCTCGAGCCACCAGTCGATCCGCCCCAAAGACAACACCGCGCAAAGCAAGGCCACGCCGCTGGCATGGATGGCGAAAGTCAGGAAGTCGAGTTTTTCGAAGGTCTTGAAGCGATCACCCGGCGGCAGTTTCAGCAGAAACACGCAGCCCAGGGACAACAGCGCCATGCCCAGTTCGAACAGGTACAGCCCGCGCCATTCGGCGATCTGCAGCAGGTCTTCGGAAAACAACCGCGCCATGGGCAAAGCCAATTGCGAGGTGCCGAGGCCCAATACCAGCGCCTTCATCCGCCATTTCGCCGGGAAGGCCTGGATCATGTAATACAGGCCCAATGAACTCAGCGCCGCGCCGACCATGCCGTGGGCCGCGCGCACGGCGATCGCCGAACTCAAGTCGTTGACGAACAGATGGCCGAAAGTCACCAGCGCATAGAGCATCAGGAACACTTCGGTGAACGCCCGCAGGCCGAACTGCTGACGAAACTTCACCAGCAGCAGGTTCATCGACACGTTGGTCATCACGTAGGCCGCCGGCAACCAGGCCATCTCGGCCGTGGTCGCCCCCAACGCGCCTTGCAGGTAAGGCAGGTTGGCGACCACCAGCGAGTTGCCGAGACCACCGGTCAATGCCACCAACACACCCACCAGCGCGTAGGCCAGCCGCCTGGGGTTGGAGTGCAACGGCGTCGAGGGCGAACCGGGCAGGCTGGGTCGCTCGTGGGGCTGCCAGTCGCGCGGGGTGTAGTGATTCATTCAGTGGCCTTGGTTCAAGGAGTGTTGTCAGTTTGCCGCAAAATCACGGGGAGAACACACCCTTGCAAACACGAGCCTGTGGCGAGGGGGCTTGCCCCCGTTCGGCTGCGAAGCAGTCGCAATTCAGACAACTCGACATGCAGGAAAAAATAGGGGCCGCTTCGCGCCCCAACGGGGGCAAGCCCCCTCGCCACAGGACTTCTCCCACACTGGACTGTGTATTCGGCGGGATTCGTAAATTCTGTTTAAAAGTCTTCTCGCCCGCAGCGGATTTTTCCGGGGCAATCCGAATGACACCCTCACGGCACTGTTCAACTCAAAAGGTGCCCCCTATGACCACTGCCCGTTGGCAACGCTCCCCCCGCCTGCTGAAAAATCTGCTGGCCGCCGCCCTGCTGCTGCCGTCCCTCGCGTTCGCCCAGGAACGCCCGTGGCCGGATGGCTCGCAACTGGTGATTTCGTTCTCCATGCAATTCGAAACCGGCGGCCAGCCCGACGGTGCCGAAAGTCCGTTCTCCGGCACTCCATTGCCCAAGGGTTACCCGGACATGCCGGCACAGACCTGGTTCGACTACGGCTACAAGGAAGGCCTGTGGCGGATGCTCGACCTGTGGGACCGCAACGGCATCAAGGTCACGTCCCATGTGGTGGGCGAAGCGGCATTGAAACACCCTGAACTGGTGCGGGCGATCGCCGATCGCGGCCATGAAGTCGCCGCCCATGGCATGCGCTGGGCCGACTCCTACAACATGAGCTACGAGCAAGAGAAGGCCTTCATCGGCGACGGTGTCGAGGCGGTGCAGAAACTCACCGGCCAGCGCTCGGTGGGCTACAACGCCAATTGGCTGCGGCGCAGCCCCAATACCCTGAAAGTGCTGCAGGATCTGAACTTCACCTACCACATCGACGACGTCAGCCGTGATGAGCCGTTTGTGACGCTGGTCCGTGGCAAGAAATTCGCCGTAGTGCCATACACCCTGCGCAACAACGACATTGTGCTGATCGAAGGCCGGCACTTCTCGGCGCAACAGTTCTACCGGCAATTGGTGCTGGAATTCGACCGCCTGTACGCCGAAGGCGCCAACCGGCGGCGGATGATGTCGGTGAGCCTGCATGATCGTATCGGTGGCACCCCGGCGATGGTCGAGGCGGTGGAGCGCTTTATCCGTTACGCCAAGTCCCATCCGAAGGTCAGCTTCATGCGCAAGGATCAGATTGCCCAGATCGTGCTGACCGAAAAGAACCCGCTGATCGATAACACCGAGGCGGTGTACAACCACTGAGCCAAATCAACGCCAAAACCGGAATGAAAAGATCGTAGACAGCGATCTTTTCAACGGCTCGCTACGCCAACAACTGACTCAACACCGCACGCAACTTGCCGGGCTTCACCGGTTTATTCAGCAGCGGCGCGTCGAGTCGCTGCAACGAGCGTCGACACTGATCGGTGCGGTCGGCAGTGATGATCACCGCCGGTATCGTCCGGCTGAAATGCTCGCGCAAATGCCGGACCACTTCACAGCCCACCACCCCGTGATCGAGGTGGTAATCCGCCAGAATCAGTTCCGGCGCCTGCCCCTGCAAGGCCACCAGCGCGGTAGCCTCGTCGGTGGCGGTGACCACCTCGCAGCCCCACTGCCCGAGCAGTGCGCTCATGCTTTCAAGGATGCTGACTTCGTTGTCCAGCACCAGCAGGCGCCGACCCGGCAGCGGGTTGCCGGTGCTCGGCTGCGGCGCGGCCTGGCTGATCGGCAGTGGAATCTCACGGGAAATCGGCACCTCGATGCTGAACATCGAACCGCGTCCTGGCCGCGAATGCACCTGAATCCGGTAATCGAGGATCTTGGCGATGCGTTCGACAATCGCCAGTCCCAGGCCCACGCCCTTGCGGTCGGCGGCGCGGCCAACGTCCAGTTGGTTGAATTCAAGGAAAATCGAGTCGAGACGATCCGCCGGGATCCCGCGCCCGGTGTCCCAGACTTCGATTCGCAGCGCGTTGCCCCGGCGCCGGGCACCCAGCAGGATGCTGCCGTCGTCGGTGTAGCGGCAGGCATTGCTGAGGAAGTTGCGCAGAATCCGCGTCATCAGGCGCAAGTCGGTATGAATGGCGAAATCGCCCATGTGCACCCGCAGGTTCAACCCGGTCGCCGCGGCCACCGACTGAAACTCCGAGACCAGAGGCGCGAACAATTCATCGAGGCGGTACAGGGCGATGTCCGGCTTTACCGCGGCCTGATCGAGCCGGGAAATATCCAGCAGGTCGGTGAGCAGGTCTTCAGCCCCTTCCAGTGCCTGATGGGTGCGCTCCACCAGTACCTGTTCGACGTCGGGCAAATGCCGTTCGCGCAAGGTCGAGATCAACAAACGCGCGGCATTGAGCGGTTGCAGCAGGTCGTGGCTGGCGGCGGCGAGGTATTTGTCCTTGCTGCGATTGGCCGCCTCGGCGGCATCACGGGCGTCGCGCAAGGCTTCGGCGATCTGTTTACGCTCGGTGATCTGCTGTTGCAGATTGCGGTTGGCGTCCAGCAACTCATTGGTGCGCGCGGTGACCCGTTGCTCCAGCTGGTCATTGAGCTGTTGCAAGCGCTCCTGGGCCTGCTTTCGTTCGGTGATGTCGGCGACAAAACCCTCCACCAGGCCTTGCTGATCCGGCTTGAGCAGCAGGTTCATCAACACGTCGAGGACAGTGCCGTCCTTGCGCCGCAGCTGGGTTTCATAGCCCAGCAGGCTGCGCTCACGCTGGAGGGCTTCGCCGATGCCTTCCAGCTCTTGCGCGCCGCCAACGAACAGCGTGCCCGCCAGGTCCGTCAGGGAAAACAGCACCTCCTGCGGGTCCTGATAGCCCAGCATCCGCGCCAGCGCCGGGTTGGCGGCGCGCATGCCTTCCTGCAGGCTGGCCTGGAAGATCCCGTGCACGGCGTTTTCGAACAGCCATTTGTAGCGGTTGCGTTCGGTTTCCAGCTCGTCCAGGCGCGCGGCCAGTTCCGGGTAATGACTCTTGCGCGCCGAGTGGTTACCCAGGCCGAGTAACCCGGTCAGCGCCCGTTGCTGTTCGTCAGAGGGCTTCGCCATAGACGACCTCGACGTCGCGCTGGCTGGACTCGCGCGGGTTGGTAAGGATGCAGGGGTCATCCATGGCATGTTGCGACAGGAACGGAATGTCCGACGTACTCACCCCGTGCAGGCCCAGGGTTTCGTGGAAGCCGATGGCGTGTTTGAGGGCGATCAAGTGGTCGACCAGACGCCCGCAGATCTGCCGGTGGTTCAGGCCGCGACAATCGATGCCGAAGGTCTCGGCGATCACTTTGAAGCGCTCCGGCGCCGAGCTGTAGTTGAACGCCACTACGTGCTCCACCAGCACCGCGTTGCACAAGCCGTGAGGCAGATCGAGGAATCCACCGAGGCTATGGGACATGGCGTGCACCGCGCCAAGAATCGCGTTGGAGAACGCCAGCCCGGCCTGCATGCTGCCGAGCATGATCTTTTCCCGCAGGGCGATGTCGTTCGGGTTGGCGATCATCTGCACCAGATTGCCGTTGATCAGCCGCATCGCCTCCAGCGCATGGGGATCGGTGAGCGGCCCGTGGCCGGTGGAAACGAAGGCCTCGATGGCGTGGACCAACGCGTCGATGCCGGTACAGGCCGACAGGAACGGGTCCATGCTCAAGGTGGTTTCCGGGTCGATCAGCGACACGTCCGGCACCGCAGCCTTGCTGACGATGGAGAATTTCATGCGTTCTTGCTGATTGGAGATGATCACGAACTGCGACACATCGGCCGACGTACCGGCGGTGGTCGGGATCAGGATCAGCGGCGGGCTGGGCATGCGCAGGGTGTCCACGCCCTCGAATTCAAGGATGTTGCGCCCGTGGGCGACGACGATGCCGATGCCCTTGCCGCAATCCATCGGGCTGCCGCCGCCGACCGCGACGATCACATCGCAATGATTCTCCCGGTACAGCTCGGCGCCGAGCATCACTTCCTCGATCCGCGGGTTGGGCGAAACGTCGCTGTACACAAAGTAATCGATGCCCTGGGCTTGCAGGCTGGCCTCGACATCCGCGACCCAACCGGCAGCAATCACCCCGGGGTCGCTGACCACCAGCACCTTGCGGGCGCCGAAGGTCTTGGCGTAGTTGCCGACGTTATGCCGACAGCCGGCGCCGAAAATGATTTCAGGCGAAACGAATTTACGCAGTTGACTGAGATTCTGGCTCATTGGAAAGCCTGTTTTTATTGTTTTGAAAGGTAAAGCCAACACTAAAGCATCCGGCTGCGAATGCAATCAGACCAATGGGTAGCAACTGCCTGGGGTGGGGGCTTCGCGTTCGCAATTTATCCGCGATAGATCAGCCGCGAAGCTTTTTCATTGCGCAACGTCAGGTGTTCCATGCCCTGCCCCGGTGCTTCGGCTTCGTCCCGGGCCTTGAGAATAACGTTATGGTGCGGCGACTTGCTGCACACCGGGTCGGCGTTGCTCGCGTCCCCCGTTAGCATGAACGCCTGGCAGCGGCAGCCGCCCAGGTCCTTATGTTTTTCATCGCAGGAGCGGCATGGTTCTTTCATCCAGTCATCGCCGCGAAAACGATTGAAGCCAAAGGAGTCGTTCCAGATGTGTTCGACGCTGTGCTCGCGCACATTGGGGAACTGCACCGGCAGCTGCCGCGCGCTGTGACAAGGCAACGCCGTGCCGTCCGGGGTGATGTCGAGAAACAGGTTGGCCCAGCCATTCATGCAGGTTTTGGGGCGTTCTTCGTAGTAGTCCGGGGTAACGAAAATCAGTTTGCACGGGTGGCCCTCGGCCTCAAGCCGCTGGCGATACTCGTTGGTGATGCGCTCGGCGCGCTGCAATTGTTCGCGGGTCGGCAACAGGCCGACGCGGTTGAGTTCGGCCCAGCCGTAGAACTGACACGTCGCCAACTCGACGAAATCCGCCTCCAGCTCCAGGCACAGTTCGATGATCTGCGCGATCTGGTCGATGTTGTGCCGATGGGTGACGAAGTTCAGCACCATCGGGTAGCCCTGGGCTTTCACCGCCCGGGCCATGGCCAGTTTCTGGGCGAAGGCCTTGCGCGAGCCGGCGAGCATGTTGTTGACCGCTTCGTCGGCGGCCTGAAAGCTGATCTGGATGTGGTCCAGCCCGGCGACCTTGAAGTCGCGGACCTTCTGGTCGGTCAGGCCGATACCCGAGGTGATCAGGTTAGTGTAGTAACCCATGTCCCGCGCCGCCTTGATCAGCTCGGCCAGGTCCTGGCGCACCAATGGCTCGCCACCGGAAAACCCCAGTTGTGCGGCACCCATCTCCCTGGCCTCGCGAAATACCCGAATCCACTCTTCTGTACTCAACTCCTCACCCTGTTGGGCGAAATCCAATGGGTTGGAGCAATACGGGCATTGCAGCGGGCAGCGATAGGTCAGCTCCGCCAACAGCCACAACGGTGGGCCGGGTTGCTGCTCGATCGCGTTCACAGGGCGATCCCCCGGTGCCAGACGCGCTCGGCGGTGACGGTGTGATACGGCGGGCGGTCCAGCTCATAGGCCATGCTCATCGCGTCGAGCATGCTCCACAGCACATCAAGCTTGAACTGCAGAATCTCCAGCATGCGCTGCTGGCCCTCGACCGTGACGTAATGCGCCAGGGTGATCCGCAAACCATGCTCGACATCGCGCCGGGCCTGGCTCAGGCGCGTACGGAAATAGTCGTAACCGGCCGGGTCGATCCATGGGTAATGGCTGGGCCAGGCGTCGAGCCGGGACTGATGGATCTGCGGCGCGAACAGTTCGGTCAGCGAACTGCTGGCCGCTTCCTGCCAGCAAGCACGGCGGGCGAAATTGACGTAGGCGTCCACGGCAAAACGCACACCGGGCAGCACCCGTTCTTGAGACAGAATGTGCTGACGATCCAGGCCCACCGCTTCGCCCAGACGCAACCAGGCTTCGATGCCGCCTTCGCTGCCGGGGACGCCGTCATGGTCGAGAATCCGTTGCAGCCACTCCCGACGCACGTCGCGGTCCGGACAGTTGGCGAGAATTGCCGCGTCCTTGAGCGGGATGTTCACCTGGTAATAGAAGCGATTGGCGACCCAGCCCTGGATCTGCTCGCGGGTGGCGCGCCCGGCGTACATGGCTTGGTGGAATGGATGGTGGATGTGGTAACAGGCGCCTTTGGCACGTAGGGCCGCTTCGAATTCGGTGGGGGTCATGGGGGTGTCAGTCATTGCGGTTCTCCGGATTTCGCGGCGTCTGGTCTGGCGCCTTCGCTACAGCACAATGTCCATGCCGTCATAAGCCACTTCAATCCCCCGCCGTTCCAGCAACGCCCGCTCGGCCGAGTCTTCGTCGAGGATCGGGTTGGTGTTGTTGATGTGGATCAGCACCTTGCGCTGGCGATTGAAGCCCTCCAGCACTTCGAGCATCCCGCCGGGGCCGCTTTGCGGCAGGTGGCCCATTTCGCGGCCCAGGCTCTGGCCGACTTCGCACACGCGCATTTCATCGTCGCGCCACAGCGTGCCGTCCAGCAGCAGGCAATCGGCGCGCTGCATCCAGCTCAATACTTCGGCGTCGACCTGCCCCAGACCCGGCGCATAGAACACCGAGGCACCGTTGCGCAGGTCTTCGATGAACAGGCCGATAGTGTCCCCCGGCTGCGGGTTGCCACGATTGGGGGAATACGGCGGCGCGTTGCTGACCAACGGAATCGCCCGAAATTGCAGATGTGGGCAGGCAGCGATGTTGAACGGCTCGCGGTCCAGTTCGATGGGTTGCCACTGCAAACCACCGTTCCAGTGTTTGAGCATGCTGAACAAGGGAAAACCGCAGCTCAGGTCTTCATGCACCCGCTCGGTGCACCAGACCGAATGCGGGCAGCCTTCGCGCAGGCTCAACAGGCCGGTGCAATGGTCGATCTGACTGTCCAGCAGGACCACGCCGGCAATCGCCGTGTCACGCAGCCGCCTGGCCGGTTGCAGCGTCGGGAAGCTTTCGAGTTGTGCGCGGATGTCTGGTGACGCATTGCAGAGTATCCATTCCACTCCGTCGTCGCTCAGGGCAATGGACGACTGCGTGCGGCGTTGTGCGTGCAGGCTGCCGTGACGCATCGCCGCGCACTGGCGGCAGTTGCAGTTCCATTGCGGAAAAGCACCACCGGCGGCGGAACCGAGAACGCGGATATGCATGGCAGGCTCCAGAAAGCAGGCCCGGCCAACGCGACGGCTGACCGGGCGATCAATCAACGGTTGGCGAAATACATCGTCACTTCGAAGCCAATGCGCAGATCGGTAAACGCGGGTTTATGCCACATGGGTCATTCCTCTTCTTGTGCCGGACGATTCCGGTAGAGCCATTAATGCACGGGGCGCCGAGTGCCCGAATGCTACTTTCGAAGGAGGCGGCGGCGTGCGTTGGTAGGGGGTGTTGCAAGGCCTTCAAGCACACACAGAACCAATGCGGGAACGGGCTGATGTGGCCAGGGGGCTTGCCTGTGCTGAGGGAGCTTGCTCCCTCAGCACAGGCAAGCCCCCTGGCTACAAAGGCTCGCTCCCACAGGGTTTGTGGTGTGTTTACGGGGTTAGAAGAACCCCAGCGGATTGATGTCGTAGCTCACCAGCAGGTTTTTGGTCTGTTGGTAATGGTCGAGCATCATCTTGTGGTTCTCACGGCCGACACCGGACTTCTTGTAGCCACCGAACGCGGCGTGGGCCGGGTACAGGTGGTAGCAGTTGGTCCAGACGCGCCCGGCCTTGATCGCCCGGCCCATGCGGTAGGCGCGGTTGATGTCGCGGGTCCACAGGCCGGCACCGAGGCCAAACTCGCTGTCATTGGCGATCGCCAGGGCTTCGGCTTCGTCCTTGAAGGTGGTGACACCCACCACCGGGCCGAAGATTTCTTCCTGGAACACGCGCATTTTGTTGTGGCCCTTGAGCAGCGTCGGCTGGATGTAATAGCCGCTGGACAAGTCGCCTTCCAGCCGCTCGGCCGCGCCGCCAGTGAGCAGCTCGGCGCCCTCCTCCTGGGCGATTTTCAGGTACGAGAGGATCTTGTCGTATTGCTGCTCGGACGCCTGGGCGCCGACCATGGTCTCGGTGTCCAGCGGGTTGCCGCGCTTGATCTTGACGATCTTCTTCATCACCTCGGCCATGAACGGCTCGTAGATCGATTCCTGCACCAGTGCCCGCGACGGACACGTGCAGACTTCGCCCTGGTTGAAGAACGCCAGCACCAGGCCTTCGGCGGCTTTTTCGATGAACGCAGGTTCTGCGCTCATGATGTCTTCGAAGAAGATGTTCGGCGACTTGCCGCCCAGCTCAACGGTGCTTGGAATGATGTTCTCGGCGGCGCAATGCATGATATGCGCGCCCACCGGGGTGGAACCGGTGAAGGCGATCTTGGCGATGCGCTTGCTGGTGGCCAACGCCTCACCGGCTTCGCGACCGAAACCCTGGACGATGTTCAGCACGCCGGCTGGCAGCAAATCGGCGATCAGCTCGGCGAACACCATGATCGACAGCGGCGTTTGCTCGGCGGGTTTGAGCACGATGCAGTTGCCGGCGGCCAGGGCCGGGGCGAGTTTCCACGCGGCCATCAGCAGCGGGAAGTTCCACGGGATGATCTGCCCAACCACACCCAGCGGTTCGTGGAAATGATAGGCGGTGGTCAGTTCGTTGATTTCGGCGGCGCCGCCTTCCTGGGCGCGGATGCATCCGGCGAAGTAACGGAAGTGGTCGGCGGCCAGCGGCACGTCGGCGTTGAGGGTTTCGCGTACGGCCTTGCCGTTGTCCCAGGTTTCGGTGACGGCGAGGATTTCCAGGTTCTGTTCGATGCGGTCGGCGATCTTCAGCAGCACCAGCGAACGGTCCTGCGCCGAGGTTTTGCCCCAGGCATCAGCGGCGGCATGGGCGGCGTCGAGGGCCTTGTCGATGTCGGCGGCGCTGGAGCGCGGGAACTCGGCAATCACTTCACCGGTGACCGGTGAGGTATTGGTGAAGTACTCGCCATTGACCGGGGCGACGAACTCGCCGCCGATGAAGTTGCCGTAGCGTGGTTTGAAGGAAACGATGGCGCCGGGTGTTCCAGGTTGTGCGTAGATCATGGTGGGCCTCTGTCTGGGTCGATGCCTGTCAGGCCAACAGGCGATGAACCGATAGTAGAGAGCCCCGCCTGCCAGACGAATGCGCCGTTGGCAGGGGGACTCTCGTTATTTGGTAGTAGAAGGCGCCGCTGTGTCAGCAGGCTTTTGTGGCGAGGGAGCTTGCTCCCGTTCGGCTGCGAAGCAGTCGTAAATCCAAACGACTCGGTTGGGGCCGGGAACGTTGGGGGCTGCTTCGCAGC
>NZ_JBGLZF010000020.1:0-132487 GCF_047304405.1 Pseudomonas sp. Pseusp11 | reverse complement strand
TTGCCGGGCGGGATGTGACGCTGACCGCCACCCGGGGCGATGTAATCAACGAACGCACCGTCACCACCCACGAAAGTGGTACGGGTTACACCAACGAGCGCACGGACTTCGTCAACAGCGCCGCCCGCATCGAAGCCGCCAACGCGTTGACCCTCAGCGCCGGGCGCGACGTCAACAACACCGGCGGCGTGCTGAAAAGCGGTGCCGACACCACGATCAGCGCCGGTCGTGACGTCAACATCGCTTCCGCCGAACAGATCGTCAGTCATGAGGTGGGCACACATCGTGATCAAACCATCACCCAATACGGCTCAGACGTGGATGTAGGGCAGAGCCTGAACGTCAATGCCGGTCGAGACCTTACCGTCATTGCCAGTCAGATCGACGCCAAGCGTGACGTCAGCATGAGTGCTGTCGGTGATTTGACCCTGGCCTCGGCGGCGGATGAACAGCACTCCTTTAGTCAGAACAAAAAGTTCACCAGTCAGGAAGACCACGTCAGGCAGGTGTCTACCGCGGTTAATGCGGGGGGCAGCATTACCCTCAATGCCGAGAAGGATCTGAACCTGATTGCCAGCCGGGTGAGTGCGAAGGATGAAGCCTACCTATACGCCGGCGGTGATGTGAATCTGGAAACAGCGGACAACGTTGACTATTCCTACTACTCGAAAACCAAGAAGGGCTCGTTCGGCAAGAAAAAGTCGACGATGACCGAGAGCGAAGCGGACGTATCCGTCAGCTCGAGTGTTACGTCCGGGAAAAAACTGGCGATCTCCGCTGGGAAGGATTTCAACGCCACCGGCGCCAAGCTGAACAGCGATGGAACGTTGCTCGTCACAGCGGGTGGTGACATCAATCTCGATGCCGCCGAAGACTACGCAAGCCAGGCCAACGCCTCATCTAAAAAGGGGTGGTCCTCCAGTAAGTCCAGCAGTTCGGAAGTCACGCAGACCCGCTTGAACAGTACTGAACTGGTCGCAAAAAACATCGAACTGAAAGCCGGGAATGACATCTCGCTGACAGCCGCTGCACTGCGTGCTGAAGAAGAGGTGAAACTCACCGCTGGCAACGACGTATTGATTGGTGCCGGCGAGGAAACTCAAACATCCTCTCAGTCGAAAAGCTCCAGCAAGACCAGTGCAACGTTCACGGGCTTGCTGTCATCCACGCAAAAATCGCAACAAGGGCAAACGACCTCAACCCAAAGCATCGGCAGTGACATCAGTGGCGGCAGCATTCTAATCAAGAGTGGCCGCGACACTGTTGTTGAGGGCAGTATGCTGGTAGCCGACAAGAACATCGGCATCAAGGCCGGTCGCAATCTGGAGATCACCAGCGCTGAGAATACCGAGACTTCGAGCTCTAAATCCGGCAGTAAAAAAGTCGGTGAAATAGGCTCCTGGTGGCAGGGTGCGACAGGGATCGTCAAGCAGAAAGAAGCCGATCAATACACCTCTACCCGCCAGTCGGGCAGCCAGATCGCATCGCTGGGCGGCAACATCAGCCTCACTGCGGGCGACCATTACACCCAAACCGCCAGTCAGTTGGTCACGCCTCAGGGTGATATCGGCATTACTGCCAAGCATGTCGATATCGAGGCCGGTTTCGACACTATGGAGTCCACCAAAACGGCCAGTACCAGCCGTACGGCCATTGGCGGAACGGTGAGCATTCCGCTGCTTGATGCCTTGCGGGGTATTCAGCAGATGGGCGAAGCGGCGCAGAAAACCAGTGATGATCGGATGGTCGCGTTGGCTGCCGTGAATGCGGCCATGAGTGCCAATCAGGCTTTGGAGGCTGGTCAGGCATTGATGGAGAGCCCGAAAACCGGGATCAAGATCAGTGTCAATCTCAGTGACAGTCGCAGTCATAGCGAAAGCAGCCAAAGCGGTCGCAATGTAGTGGGCAGCGATGTAGTGGCTGGCGGTAACGTCAAGATCGTTGCCACTGGTGATGGGGCGAACAGCGATATCAACGTAGTCGGCAGCCGGATCGAGGGCGGCGGCGATGTCAGTCTCAAGGCTGACGGTGAGATTAACTTGTTGTCGGCGCAAAACACGGCGTATCAGGAAAGCACCAATAGCAATTCTGGCTGGAGTGCCGGGATCGGGATCGGTTTTGGTGGGGCGCAAAACGGCATCTCGTTCGAACTGGCGGCCAATGCCGGGCGTGGTATGGCTGACGGCGACGACGTCACTCAAACCAATACGCATATCAAGGGCGGCAAAAGCGTCAATCTGGAGAGTGGTGGGGACACCAACATCAAAGGAGGTGTCGTCTCCGCTGACCAGGTGAAGGTCAAAGTGGGTGGCGATCTAAACATTGAGAGCCTGCAGGACACCAGCACCTATACCTCCAAACAATCAAGCGCAAACGTCGGTGTCAGTATCTGTATCCCACCGATCTGTGCCGGCATGAGCAGTATCAGTGGCGGCATTTCCTCGCAACATATGCAAAGCGATTACGCCAGTGTCAGCGAACAATCGGGGATCAAGGCAGGTAATGGTGGCTTCCAGGTCGAAGTAACCGGCAATACCGATCTCAAGGGCGCGGTCATCGCCAGTACGGATCAAGCGGTTGCGAATGGTAAAAATACTCTGAGCACAGGAACGCTCACCAGCTCCGACATCAAGAACAAGGCTGAGTACGACGCCACCAGCGTCAACTTGAGCGGCGGCTACGGCGGGCAAATAGGTCTTGATGGCAAGGGCAATGCCAGTGCAACAGCTAACGCAAATGGACCTACATCGCCGAATAAAGGTGGTGTAAGCGCTAACACTCCGGTCGTGCTGTACGCCGGGGGCAGCTCCAGCAGCACCACCCACAGCGGGATCAGCGGCGCGGCGGTCACCATCAGCAATACCGTCAAGCAAAAGGAGTTGACCGGTCAGACGGCCGAGCAGGCAATTGCCGCAATCAATACCGATGTCTCCAGCGATCGTGACGGCAGTAACAAACTCAAGCCGATCTTCGATGCGCAAGAAATCGGCGTGGATTTCGAGATTGTCGGCAAGTTTGTGCAGAACGTTTCTCAGTACATTGAGAGTCGTGCGCGGGAAATCGATCAGAAGAAGGATCAGGCCAAAAAGGAAAAGGCTGCTGCTGATAACGAGAAGTTGCCTATCGCTGAGCGGATAGCCCATCACGAGAACTACCTGCTGCTCAACCAGCAGATCAAGGAGATCGGCGATAACTGGGGAGCCGGCGGCACTTACCGGCAAATCGCAACAGCTCTGGTCGCCGGTATCAGCGGAAATGTGGCCGGCAGCGGTGCCCAGTTCGCGCAAAACATGGTGGTCAACTACGTCCAGCAGCAAGGCTCGGCGTATATCGGCGAACTGGTGAAAAAGGGGCTGAAGGAAGGCAGCCCTGAGCACGCAGCCTTGCATGCCATTCTCGGTTGTGCCGGCGCGGCTGCCAGCAACCAGAGTTGCTCGGCTGGTGCCTTGGGTGGTTCGGCCGCCAGTTTGCTGGCGGGGCTGTTCGCCGATTCTGATCCGAACGAAACAGCCATAGAGCGAGAAGCCAAACGCAACATCATCACCAGCCTGGTGACCGGTATTGCGGCCATGAGCAGTCCTTACGGTGCGGCTACCGCGAATAACGCGGCTACGGCGAACGTCGATAACAACTGGTTGGCGACGCAGCAGTACGTTCAGGCAAAGAAAGAAATTGATGCTGAACCTAATCTGCTCAAGAAACTGGCGATCGCTACAAAGTGGCAGATCACTTCTCTACGGCAGGATGTATTGACCGGTTCGGGTGTCCTCAAAGGCTTCACGGACGGGATGGCCGGAGCGGGCTTAGGAACCTTGGATAGCGCCGTCACGTTCTTGACCGACCCAACGCAGAGTTGGGAAGCCGTCAAGGAATTTGCATCCTCCGATGAGGCCAAGGCGATCTTGGGTAAGGCAATCGCTGCTGCGTTCAAGTCCCAAATTGATCAGATTGGAAAGGCGGTCGTCGAAGGCGGCGATGCCAACGCAGAAAATCTCGGCAACCAAATGGGGCAGGCATTGGCGCTTGTTGTACAGCTTCTGGCTGGAGGCGGGAGCAGTTCTGCCAGCAGTGCGCTGACCCTCTCGCGAATGGGTATCGACGTTTCGGTCAACACTGTCAAAAAAATCGGGGCGTCGGTTGATATCAACGTCGTCAAAACTCAGATCAACAGAATGCAAGATCTGATGCCGGATACGGATGTGCCGGTGCTTGATTCGACGAAGCCGGTTACGCCGCCTAAAACTGATGTAACGCCTCCTAAGATCGATGACACGCCTCCGAAAGTACCTGACACCCCCTTGGGCGTCGGCCAAACTGGTACAGTTTGGGACTCGATCAAACCTGTGGGGCCGGTGCATCCTGGTTCGGTTATTCCTCAATCCTTTGAGTTGAGTCTCGGGAGTGGTGAAAAAATATGGGTTGATGGGAACGCTACAAAACACATTGCTGAATATGCGGCCTACAAGGCGGAGAATTACACCCCTGAGGCTGTACGATTAGCGAGTCAGGTGCAGCTTAGTAGCCTTAAAGCTGCTGTAGAAGCAGCGGCCAATGCAGGGTTGAAGTACCGTGAGGTGATTAATGTTGATGGGTGGGAATTAATATTTGCTCCCGCCAAAAATGCTGGCCAGTTTCCCGCTCTGTATCATGCTGTTTTTAAGTCGAGGTAAAAATGTTAAAGGTTGTTGGTGTTAAAGAGCCTTCTTCAGTGATAGTTGAGTTTGGTCAGTATGTGTTGTTGAATGTGGAGTTTTGTAAGGAGCAAGTGCCTGCGGCTCCGTATTATTGGCGGGTAGGTAATTTTGTGGATTCGCTAGTTGAAATAGGGCTTAATCGGAGTAGTGGTGCTATAGCTACGGTTGGGCTTATTGCTTATGGTGAGTCGGATTTTCTGGTCGGTGATGAAGATTATCTAAAATGTGTGTCCGTAGCCGGTTTGCCCATGTTTAATATTGACGGTTGGCCAAGTGATAGATACAAGGATGAGGTGGGCTTTTTAAGTGTGGCAGAAAATGAGGTATGCCTTGTACTTCAGTTTTCGCTCGATAGGGTCGTAAGTCGTGTATACGATTCTTGTGGGGTAAGGTTTGGCGTGAACTTAAATGATGACCTTGCTTGGATCGCTGTATCAAAGGGTAAAAGATAAGTGGAATCAAGATAAAAGGGGACTCAAGATAAAAGGGGGCAAGATAAAAGGGGACGGATTTATTTGTTTGGCTCGTGCGGTGGCTAGAAAATAAATCCGTCCCCTTTTTTTAACGATCAGCCAGGAAATCATTATGACTACTAGCGTTCGGGTTGTACGAGTGACTGATGTTTTTTCGGATAATGAAGTAATTAATGTTCATGGTGTGATACCGGATTTTGATATTGGTGTTTCAGCGCGAAGTTGGTTGCTTGAGAGTCCTTCGTTGGAGGCGATGCTGAGGCTATTTAGGGATATATATATTGGTGGGTGCTGGGTTTTCTGGTTGGGAGGGGTGGTTGATTGTTAGAAACTCTGCTTGGCAACCGAATACCAAAGTTGTATGGCATAGAAGGTTGTGGGCTGCTTTGAAGTTTCGTGGTTTTGATGTTGTGGGTGGAAGTGACTTTCAAGAGAGCTCAATTGAGAGTGTATTAGGGGTTAAGTTTTCAGGAGCAGTACGTATCTCGAATGTTTCTGTTGAGTCTGTTGTTAAAATTCTACTGAGCGAGCAGTGCTCCTACATTGTTTTTTTGCCGGAAGCAAATATAGCTAAAGATATAATTAATGCAGAGTGGTCTGGTGATATCAGTAAAGATATTAAGTTGATCTGCTCTATTAGCGTGGTTAAGGGGATGCTTTTGGATTTGGTGGGTGAGTTTGATGATTGTGAAAAAGGGTATTCGATATTTGGTTCTCCGGATATGATAAGTCGACTTTCGTGAAAAGGAATAGAAAGGAGTAAGCGGGGGCAGACCACGTTTTTTTTTGGGCAGGGCGCTTTCGATTTGAACGTGGTCTGTCCCTGTATCCCTGTATCCCTGTATCCCTGTATCCCTGTATCCCCACTAGATCGGTAAATTTGACGATGCTGTGAATAAATAAGGTGATAAGCGAGCTCCGATAAAAGCGGAGTTGGAATGGTTTAATAGTATTAAGTGGGACTGATGAGATGATTGACTCAAAAACTGGCGAGCGAATTTTGGTTCAATTGGATGAGGTTTATGGTCCTTATATTCGCGTGTCAACATTTCAAGATGGCGGCGCGCTGGAAGAGATTTTTGATGAGGTTTATTATGTGCTTTATTGGAAGGGGGCTCCTGAAGATCTAAAAGATTTTGGCGGTAATGAATATTACTTTGGGGGTGCCGCTGATCCGGTAAAGTTACAAGTTATTCTGGATGCCATTGAGTTTCACTGATGGTGATGGGAAAAGAGGGAAGGGGACAGGAAAGGGGGCGAATTTATTTGTTTGGTTTGTCCGTTGGTCAGAAATTAAATCTGTCCAATTTTTTAGGGGAGTAAATGTTAGTTATTTGGCACAGAGGAAACTTGTAAGGGTTGGAGTCTTCAAGAAAGCGGGGACAGACCACATTTATCGAGGGGCTGGATAATGCTCCTTCAATTTAATCGTGGTCTGTCCCCGTTTTCCCCCCGTTTTCCCCGTTTTCCCTTCAGGTAGCTACAACGGTGTGGCGGGTAGGTTTGAATGGATTGTAGATCCGAAGTTGGGCGGTGTAACACACAGAATGTTTGTGCCAAATGGAACTGTTAACGGTATACCGGTGAAACCATGATTCAAGCAGTCTTTGAACGAATTTCCAAACATGGCTTGACTGACTGGGCCGTGGTGCTTCAGGGCGTCTGCGGTATTCCGAGCCTTTTGGGGCGCTTGCCAGCGTTTTGTGTGGAAAATTTTGCAAACGCTGAACTTGAAAAAATGGCTGGGAATAATCCCTTGCTCGATGTGATTGTTAGCTTGGCTAACGATAGTGACCTGCCTGTATCTGAGCTATGCTCGCAGTTGCAAAAAATGAGCGAGTTTCAAAATGCGGACATGCAACGAGCCAGGAAAATATGGCGAGCTGTCGCACTGGAAGAACTGCTAACAAACCTAGACTCGGACCCGCTCTATGGGTTGATAAAGCTGTCGGAGTTTTGGTCAAATTGGGAGTGGCCTGCTGATGCTCCACTGTCGATGACTCCCGGCGCGATGACTTTGCCGGAGCATCAATACCACTCGGCATCGAACTATGATCACGTTGTTCATGAACATGAGCAATGGTTGAAAGATGAACTGGCTGCTTTGAGCTGTAGAAAAGTTTCAACTTGATCTCGACACCGGCCTTGCGCCGGGAAAAACGGGAAGGGAAAAACGGGGACAGACCACGTTTATCCTGAGAATGGCAGAGAATGGGGGCAGACTACGTTTTTCTGTGTCGCACTTTAGCGATCTGAAATAGTGTGAAATAGATAGGGAGATTGTTTTTCATAGAATTGACTAAGCTATTGGCATCATTAATTGTGAACGGATTCACCATATGCCACGCAGAGCACGTCTCTTGATGCCAGGTGTCCCCTTGCATCTGATTCAACGAGGAAATAATAGATCAGTTTGCTTTTTTTTCAGAGGATGATTACCTTTTTTATTTAGAGCTGCTTGCTGAACAGGCCAAAAAAAATTCGTGTGAAATTCACGCATGGTGTGTTATGACTAATCATGTCCATTTGTTTATTAGCCCTCATGAGCACAGCAGTACCAGTTCGCTTATGAAAGGAATAGGGCAACGATATGTGCAATACATAAATCGTACATATGGACGTAGTGGGACTTTATGGGAAGGACGCTTCCGTTCGTGCCTTGTTCAAAGTGATAGTTATGTATTGGCCTGTTATCGCTACATTGAGATGAATCCTGTCAGAGCCAAAATGGTGACGCATCCTGCGGAATATCGTTGGTCGAGTTATCGTGCTAACGCACAATCAGAGTTTTCGCATCTCATTACCCCGCATGCTCAGCACCTATCGCTTGGGGACACAGATGTATCGACTGCTGAAGTCTATCGCGAGCTTTTTAGAAGCGAGTTGGAGATAGGATTGGTTGACCAGATTCGGGCTGCCACCAATGGCAACTATGTACTTGGTGGTTCGCGATTTGCAGCCGAAATTGAAGCTATGATTGGGCGGCGAGCTCGGCGGGGATGCCCGGGCAGACCGAAAAAGCACTAGATTTTTTAGATGGAAAACGTGGTCTGTCCCCGTTTATACGCCCGTTTATACGTACGTATACGTACGTATACGTACGTATTCTTGAAAGACGGCTCAGGGACGGTTCGACTTGTAACAGGAATTCCGGAAAAAAATGAACGTATTTCGCGAAAATGATGTTGTTTGTCTCCAGGTAGGGGTAAAGGCAAATATAATCACTGGGGATGAAGTATTTATACCAAAGGACGCCGAAGGTACAGTTGTTATTGTTCATGGCAATGCTGATCAGCCCTCGGCCTATGAGGTTGAGTTTTTCATTCCCGAGCAAAACGATTTTGCTCTAGCTACAGTGGATGCAGGTTTGTTATGTAAAGTCTGATGGGGGATGGGGACACCCATTAGCCGGTCTTACGTCAATATCCAAAGCCACCCGCCCTGCTTTTTAACGGCTGTCCCGTCCTGAATATGGTTTACACCTTCTGATCTATTTTCAGGAGGGCGTAATGGAAGCAGGTGAATAAATTTGTATACCCCATATGAAACAGGGGGCAGAAAATAAATCTGTCCCGAATGGCAGTCAAATTCGTACAAGAGTCAGTACATGGATCTCAAGAAAAAAACACTCATCGCCACCTTCTCTCTACTCACCGCCTGCAGCATCAAACCACTGGAACCCTACATCGAACCCGCGTCGGACGTTCCGACGGCGAAGCTTCGGGTGATTACCAATGGTTATGTGCGTGGCAATGCATACACAGGGTGTAGCGCAGATACCAAGGTGTTGGCGAAGGCGGGTCGTTTTTTCGGTGAGCATCAGCCTAGCGTGAACTACCCACAGATGCCTCTCGTGCCACAGCAACTGAATATGGTTGCGCGCTTCGCACCGAAAATGCCGGAGTATCTGGGGGCGACGAGAATGGCTGAGGGTGCCTACACCGAGATGGCCCCTGAATACCTTGTCCCTGCGGGCAAACCTTTTTTGTTGGAGCGTTTGAAGCTTTTCGCCGGTAGTTACGGCAGTACGTATCAGACCTGCCCCGAAGCCACGCGGCTTTTTGTCTTTGAAGAAAACAAGAGCTATGAAGCCTATATCGGCCTTGTTTATCGGCCCGCCGCTGAGGGTAACGGACAGGCAATATGTGCGTTTAGTGTGTATGAGGTGGTCCCGTCCGGGAAATCTAGTCGTCCATTGTCGAACGTACTCAATTTTGAGCCTCCCGCTGATTCTAACTGTGGTCGGCACTGACCAGATTGTCAGGCTAACGAGAAAAGGGGGCGGTGTCCCATCCTGAACAAGGTTCACACCTTCCGATCTGTTTTTCAGGAGAGCGCAATGGAATCAGGACCAGACACACTTGTGTGGCCGCAGTATGGCCTTGCCAGCCTGGACGTTGCATGAGCCTGTGTGAGGGTTTTTCGATGATTTCGGTGCCGTAATATTCCGGATTGCCACGATTGACAGCCCTCACGACTTGTAGGAATTTAGCCGCCCGCAGGTAAGGGATATCTGCTGATGGCCAAAAGATGGCCGTTGTTCACCACACAAAGGATTGTCTATGCAAGGTTCAAACACCGTTGCTCAACAGGTGTGCGGTCAGCTGGTGCACGAGCATCAGAACACCCCACACATGAACATTGCCGAGCAAATCCTTGAATGCCTGTTTCGCCGTCGTAGCCTCGCCCCGGGGCAGGATCACGAACTGTCGTCGCAGGTGCTGGAACCCCATCTGACCAAGGTCATGCAGGCGGTCGAGAGCGGTCGCAAGATTGAAATGGTCTTGCCAGCCTTTCCCGGAAAATCGCCCAGCCGCAAGAAAACCCTGAGTCATCTGCCCGATCTTGCTGAACATCATGCTATCGATGAGTTAAACCGCCTGTGCACAGAGATCCAGGAGATCTACGCACCGGGCGCGCTGATTCATATTTGTTCCGATGGCTATGTGTTCTCTGACTTGGTGCATGTTCCCGATTCCGACGTCAAGGCCTACACCGACGCTATTCAGGACTACGCCGAACAGCACTATCCCGGCACGTTCGCCCATTTCGACCTCCGGGATGCCTACCCTCAGCTGGATTGTCTGGACGCCATGCGTGAAGAGATGATGATCGAGAACGGTCAGTCATTGATTTTGTTGCAGCAGCGCTTCAAGGATGATCCGCACATGATGTTGATGTACTGCGGCATCCATCGCTTTCTTTCCGAGGACTACTCGGGACTGAAAGTGTTCGCTGGCATGAGCCTCAACGCAGTGAAGAAGGTCGCCAAACCGGCCTCGCAGCGGGTGATCCAGCGCAGCGAGGCCTGGGGTGCGTTGTTGCAGGCGCGTTACCCGCATTGCCTGCGCCTGTCGATTCACCCGCAATTAGCGGTCTCGACGAAGATCGGTATCCGGTTGGTGCCAACCAGTGACCTGTGGCGTACGCCCTGGCATTCGGTGGCCATCAAGCGACGGGGTGTGGTCACGCTCGAAAAACGCAGCAATGTCGATGAGCGCTATCACCGCCTGGTGTTCCGCAAGGGGCGTCCTTGTCACTACGCCAGTGCTCAATGATGACGTCTCGGCTACGGGTCGAAGCCGTACTCTTCGATTTGGACGGGACTCTGGTCGACACCTTGCCCGACATCACCTGGTGCTTGAACCAAGTGCTGCTCGAACACGGTTGCCCGGCGCTGACCTCGGAAACAGTGCGGGGGTATATCGGCGGCGGCACTACGGCGATGAGCGAGCGGGTAGCCGCGCAGTTTGGCATAGTCGATGCGGTCGCCTTGCATCAGCGCTATGTGGCGCTCTATCAGCACAACCTGGTTCAATTTTCCCGTCCATTCAGCGGTGTCTTGGAATTGCTCGAAGGCTGCCGCCGGTTGGAAGTGCCGCTAGCTATCGTCACCAACAAGGCTGACAAAATGGCCCGGCAAGTCGCCGATGCACTGCTTCCACAGAATACCTTCGGGACGATTCTGGGGCATCGCGCGGGCAGGGCGCTCAAGCCTCAGCCGGATGTGGCATGGGAAGCCGCCCGGCGATTGTCGGTTGATCCGCACCACTGCTTGTTCGTCGGTGACACCGAGATCGACCTGCAAACCGCGCGTGCCGCAGGCATGCACTCGGCGGCAGTCACTTGGGGCTATGGCCTGACACCAGACTTGCAGGCCCAGGCCCCGAACTTGTGCTGTGAACACCCGGCCGAATTGCTGCGCATTTTGCAGCAAGCCTGCGGGGCTGCGCGTGCGTTCACCGAGCATGGCGACACCGTCAAATCCTATTGATACACACACCCTCAAGGAAATTGTTCTATGGAACATAGAGACGCCTGGATCGCTGCCGTCAGCGATTTGCTGGCCGGTTATCTGCTCAAAGGCACGGATGATTGTTTCGACACGCAAGGCAGGGCGCATCTGGCGCTTCGATTGGGGCACTGCTTCGATCAGGGCCTGCCAGTGCGTCTGGTTTTGCCAGGCTTTCCCTGCAAGTCGCCAAACGCCAGCGACCAGACCTTCGGCGTGCTGCCGGACTACGGCGAGGTCATGGCCATCGAGCGCCTCGACCAACTCGGCCAAGCCATTGCCGCGTTGCACGCACCGGGCTGCGTGGTGTCGATCCTCAGCGACGGCACGACCTTCAATGACATCGTCGGCGTGGCCGACGACGTTCGCGCCGCCTACAACCGGGCGTTGCGTGAACTGTGCACCACCCACACGATTGAGTGGGTCAGCATGGAAGACCTGTTTCCCCAGGCCCAAAGTGCCGAGTCGGTTCGCGCCAGCCTGATCAAGCAGGCCCGTTTGCCGTGGAAAAACCTTGGTGAACTGATCGAGCAGAGCCGCGACGATGAATCCCTCAGCCGGGCGCATGACGACCTCTGCAGTCACCTCTACAACGACCTGCGTCTGTGCCGCGAAGACGGGCAGAGCGAGGACGAGTACCTGCAACAAATCAACTTCAAAGCCTACCAAATGATGTATCGCGGGCAGGCATTGAACGCGGCAGTGGACCGTTTCTTCGGCGATGACATTCGCTTGTCGGTCCATCAATACAGCAATGCCGGCCCCAAATTCACTTTCGGCCTGGCCGAAGGACTCAAGCGTGTGTACAGCCCCTGGCACGCCGTGCCGGTGTGCAACCTCGACGGCAGCCAAACCCTTCGCACCCGTGCTCAGGTCGACCTGGACCACCATGTGCTGATCACCTATGAGGGGCGGCCATGGCTCTACCATCAAACAGAAAACCCGCAGGCCCAAGGCTTCGAGTACGAACTGCAAAAACTTCCGCTGTTTGGCCTGGTGGTGCGAGACCCGTTGGGGCTGGGTTTCGAACGACTGTCCACCGGCCTGCTGGAAGCTCTGGTGGAAGCCTTCGGTTTCGTCTGCCTCAAGGGCTGCCGCTTCGATGACCAGGACAGCTTTGCTCGCAGCTGCGAACGCTTCGGCACGCTCTACGAATGGGCCTTCGGTGCCGTCCACGTGGTCAAGCCTGCGGACAAACCCCAAGGCGTGGTGCACTCGCTGGAGAAAACACCGTTGCACTGGGACCTGAATATGCTGCCCGACAGCGACGCACAAGTTCAACGCAACCCGAAATTCTGCGCCAGCAAATTCATGCTGTACTGCAAGACTGCGCCGCAGCCGGGCGAGGGCCAGACCACCATCGTCGACAGCCGCAACGTACTGCGCAAAGTCGGGCAGCAAGTCGCCCGACAATGGCAGGGCGTGAACATCACCTACTACACCAAAATGACCTACTTCGGCGGCTCGCCGCGCATGTACAGCCTGGTGGACCACCACCCCCGCAGCGGCGAGCTCATCCTGCGTTAC
The DNA here is from genome assembly GCF_047304405.1 of Pseudomonas sp. Pseusp11. Taxonomy (NCBI): domain Bacteria; kingdom Pseudomonadati; phylum Pseudomonadota; class Gammaproteobacteria; order Pseudomonadales; family Pseudomonadaceae; genus Pseudomonas; species Pseudomonas sp. Pseusp11. Next base: position 119,501 of record NZ_JBGLZF010000020.1, on the reverse strand, counting down.
CAAGAGGGCACCGACTCGACATTGCAGACCTTGAGCCAGTCGGTGCAGGACCATGACGAGCAGGCTCAGCAGGCGTTGCTGGAACAGGTCAATGCGCTGGTTTATGACCCGGAGTGTCTGATTGCTCATCAATGGAGTGAGGGTGATCTGGTGCTGATCGATAACTATCGGACGTTGCATGGGCGACTGCCAATGTCGGCGGGTTCTTCGTCGCGGGAGTTGTGGCGGGTGCAGGTTTACTGATTGTTGTTGTCAGAGTCGGAGCAGGAAGCAGAAAAACCGCAGTAATGCGGTTTTTCTACGACTGAAATTAAGTCACTGACCCTTGGGTGTATCAAACCCACGCTGCTCAATCACCCGAAACACATCGCTCACATCCTGGACCATAATCCGCGCGATATTGGTGACGGTGTTGATGTCGTGTTCGGCGTAGTCGGGGAGGCTGGTGCAGGCCATGAGGTTGAGGTATTTGAGGACGGCGTTGAGGCGTTCGCTGAGGCAGTTGTGGAGTTCGCGCAGTGGGGCGTCGGCGTCGATGAGGAGGACGGGGTGGTCGGTGGCGAAGTGGGACATTGGGGTGTAGTGGCGGAGCGGGGTATTCGTGCTCATAAGTAAATCTTCCTCGTATCTGTAAGAAGAACTACTGCCGTTCGCTGCGAAACGAATGGGTGGTAGCTATGTGCGGGTTCGCAGACCGAGGATACGAGGAACCCGGCAGACCCGAAGATCTCCCACACACAGCCACCATAAACGGAGTACGGGCGCGTTTGTGCGACCGTTGCTGGTTTTGGGGTGCAAGGTTACTACACGTATCGTCAGGGCTGCGAAACCCTATCGCTGAATTCGCTCAGCGACAGACACACTCTAGGCATCGATTTTGGTAGCCGCAACCGGGGTGTAGGACGCTCGGATGGCCATTTTGGCGAGGTGGCTCTTTCCGTTTTGTTTCATAAACGCAGTAAAACCGGGCGTTGCGGTGTGTCTGAGGAAACTGGCTAGCAGGGTTTGGGGCCGCTTCGCAGCCCAGCGGGAGCAAGCTCCCTCGCCACAAACGGTTATTTCCTACGGGATTTGCAGACTTCAAAATCCTGCGCGGGATTTTCAGCAAAAAAGGTGACAGATCTATTTGATAAATAGACCTGTCACCTTTTCTTCCACTATCAAGCTCAAGCACATCAAGGCACTCCGCCGACGGAGTCCCCATCGGTTGGCCACTACAAACCACAATACCCCTACGACTTGAAACGCCCCACCAGCCCGTTCAGTTCATCCGAGAGGTGCGACAGCCGGCCTGAGTCTTCTTGCGCAGAGTTGGCCAGGCTTTCGACCAGCCGCGCCTCGTCGTAGATCTGCTGGATATGCCGGTTGATCTCTTCCGCCACACTGTGCTGTTCTTCCGCCGCCGCCGATATCTGCAGGTTCTGATCCCGGATTTCATTGACCGACAACTGGATGCCTTCAAAGCTGTCACGTGCGTTCTCGATCGAGGACACGCTGGCGCGCGACAGGTCCAGGCAACTTTCCATCTTCTGCGACACTTCCTGGGTCTTGCTGCCGAGCGTGTTGAGCAACTGGTCGATTTCCCCGGTGGAGTCGGACGTGCGCTTGGCCAGGGCTCGGACCTCATCCGCGACCACGGCAAAACCCCGGCCCTGGTCACCCGCCCTGGCAGCCTCGATCGCCGCGTTCAGTGCCAGCAGATTGGTCTGCTCGGCGATGGCGCGGATGGTGCCCAGAATCTGGTTGATGCTGCGGCTGCCTTCTTCCAGCTCCACCATGGCCTGGGAAGACTCGGTCAAGCGACGACCCAGGCGGTTGACGTTCTGGGTGGTCAATTCGATCTGCTGTTTGCCTTCGGCCACACGGTGGTGTCCGTTCTCGGCGGAGTCGGCTGCGGTGCTGCACGAACGGGCCACTTCGTTGGCGGTAGCGACCATTTCGTTGAATGCCGTGGACACCAACTCCACCGCTTCACGCTGACGACCGGCCGCCTGATTCATGTTATTGGCCACCTCGCTGTTGACGCGCGAGGCATCCTGCAGGTTGGTCGATGCTGCGCCGATACGTTGTATCAACTGGCGTATCGCGGCGAGAAACTTGTTGAACCAGCCTGCCAGTTCTGCAGTTTCGTCCTTGCCCTGCACCTCGAGATCGCGGCGCAGATCACCTTCGCCTTCGGCAATCGATTGCAACCCGGTGCTGACCTGGCCGATAGGCTTGACGATCACCCTGGCGAACGCCGCAGCGAGCAGCGCAAAGAACAGCACCAGCACAACCACGATAACCGCCGTCAGGTAAGTCATGCGAGTGGCCGCGGCCATGACTTCGCTGTACTCGATCAAACCGACGTAGCGCCAACCAAGGCCCGGCGATGTCCAGACATTGGCCATGTACCTGACCCCGTTGATTTGCACCTCGGTGGAGCCCTGTGTGGTGGCAGCCAGTTTGGCGTAGGGCTCGCCCAGATCCTTGAGCTGCTTGAAGCTGTGCCCGGCGTCACGCGGGTCGACCAGCACGGTGCCGTCCTCGATCAACATCACGTAGCCGCTTTCGCCGAGCTTGATGCTTTTGACCAGTTCGGTGAGGTTTTTCAGCGAAACGCTCACGACCAACACACCCTTGGCGTTGCCAGCGTCATCGAGCAATGCCCTGGCGCTGCCGACCAGCGCCACAGCGTCCTTGTCATAGTAGTAAGCGGGGGTTCGTACCGTTTTGCCGGGGCTAGCCATGGCGGCTTTGTACCAAGGGCGCAAACGCGGGTCGTAGTTCGACAGCTGCGGGTCGTCCGGCCATTTCGCGTAGCTGCCATCTTCCAGGCCGATGGAAAGGATGGCGGCGGCCGGGTGCATCGCGCCATAACGGGCGAACGCATCAATGACATGCCGGGCGGCCGGTGGCAGAGGCAGGCTGGCGGCATCGGCGGCCTGATAGTGTTTTAGACCTGCGATCGATGTGTATACAGGGTCGGTGGCCATTTGATCGACATTTTGCTGCGTACCGTCGAAAAACTGCCGCATATTGCCGTCGATCTGGCGTATTTCACGGGTGCTGCCATCGAGAAACTGATCGACCGCCTGAGCCCGTATATTCAGCACCGATATCACCGCCACCAGGCTCACCGGAATGAAGGCGACCAATACAAAGGCAAGGACGAGCTTGTTTTTTATTTTCATTATGACGATCACCATCCGAGGAAGTGCGGTGCAAATAGCCGGATCACACGGATGGGTGGCGATTTGCTGTTTAGTCTTTTTCGGCTGGTTTGGTGGAATCTTTACGGTTTGTTCGTGCACAAAAAAAGTAAAAAATGTTCTCAATCTTAAGGCTGGGCAAGAGGCTTCTATCTTCGTGCTTCAGCGTTGGTGAGCTGAGCTCTGGATCAGCTCAAACCAGCTCACCAAGATGGGCTAACAGGGTTTGGGGCCGCTTCGCAGCCCATCGGGAGCAAGCTCCCTCGCCACAACGGGCAGATTCCTACATATTTTGCAGACTTCAAAATCCTGGCCGCGACGTTACGGCATTTAACCCGAGGAGAATCCCATGAGTCAGACACTGGAGCGCGCCATTGCTATCGCCGCCGCGGCGCATGAGGGGCAGGTGGACAAGGGCGGGGCGCCTTACATCCTGCATCCGCTGAAAGTCATGCTGCGGGTGAACACGCTGGAAGAGCGCATCGTGGCGGTGTTGCATGACGTGGTTGAGGACTGCGGCATCAGCCTCGACGATCTGCGCAAGGAAGGCTTCAGCGAAGCGGTGCTGACGGCGATTGCGTCGGTGACCAAGGCGCCGGGTGAGTCCTACGAGGCGTTCGTCGAGCGCGCGGCGCAGAACCCGATCGGGCGGGTGGTGAAGCTGGCGGATCTGGAAGAGAACAGCGACTTGTCGCGGATTGCCCAGCCGTCCTGGGAGGATCTGGAGCGCGTTGAGAAGTATCGGCGGGCGATGGGGGTGTTGCGTTCGTAGCCCATCAATCCGTGCACTGTTTGTTACTCGAGTACCTGTGAAAACAATTCTGTGTTTGTTGATGTCGCCGGGGTTGGCGCCGGGTTACGGAAGAGTGCCGATCCCAATGTGTGGAGCCGTCACAAAAGTCCACGATTTTTCCATTCAACGGTTTTTGAAATCGTGGTCTGTCCCGGTGTTCACTCTATTTAACGAGCCTGAGGCAAGTCAAACCTGTCTTGTAGTGCAGCTGTTGAATGGGTTCGACGCTCTCCTGAGTCCCGATTTTTTTGACTACGTTAATTCCGCAGTGATTTTGGTCGTAGTTGAAGATGGGCAGGATGCCTGGCTTGGACTCACTCCAGGAGCCCGACTTCACGGTGTAAATAGCCCCTGCTTGAGGTGTGAAGGAAAAAGGTATCCGACATATAGTCCCTGCGACGACATGCTCGTACGTCAATACCAGCTCTTTGCCCACTGCAACCTGTGATTCGATAAAGTCATCGGCCAGGTAGTTCAGTGACGTGGCCCCCCCGTAGCAACCCTTTTCATTGAAGGTCACGGCGTCCAGGCTGGTACCACGTGTGTATTTAAGGCGAACCGTCGCCGAGGGTTCATCCGGTTGGGGAAAGACGTACGGCTTGCCCTGAAAAAATGAAGTGCAACCACTGAGCATCACTGCTCCAGCCAGTAGCGCGTGCAGACCTAACTTGTTATTCCCGTACATCAACCGATTCCTTGATTCCTGCGACTGCACTGAGAAAACCTCAGAGGCCGAACGTTTTTGAATGATGGCTTTATGATACTGGATATTGTGAAGGTCCAGTCAGCAGGGCAAAAAACGGACAGCGTTTGAACAGAACAAAAAGCCCGCATCAGTGTGCGGGCTTTTGTATTTGAAAGGTGCGCTATCCCTTACGCAGTGCTTGCCAGTCTCCCACCCGCCAACCGACGCTTATACGCACTGTCCCGACTCGCCAACCACCAGTACAACGGCGAAGTCACCAACAACCCCACCACCCAGGACAAATCCGCCCCATTGATGTGCGCCGAGATCGGCCCGACGTACAGCGGCGTGTTCATAAACGGAATCTGCACCGCAATGCCAATCGCATACGCCAACAACGCCTGCGGGTTGTATCGGCCATAGATCCCGCCATCGACCTGGAAGATCGAATCAATGTCGTACTGACCTTTATGAATGGCATAGAAGTCGATCAGGTTGATCGCGGTCCAGGGCACCAGCACCACGAGTAATACCAACACCATGTCGACGAAGTGGCCGATGAAGTCGGCCGAGGCGCCGACGGCGGCGAAGCAGCAGGCGGCGAGGACGATGACCGAGAGGACTGCGCGGCTCTTGGCGGTGGGGATCCAGCGGTAGGCGAAGGTTTGTACCAGGGTGATCAGCGACAGCACGGCGCCGTAGAGGTTGAGGGCGTTGTGGCTGATGACGCTGAGCAGGAACAGCACGAGCATCAGCGGGCCGATGGAGCCGGTGGCGAGTTTGACCGCGTCCATGGTGTCCATGCCGACGGGCGTGGCGAGGACTGCGACGGCGCCGAAGATGAACGACAGGCTGGAGCCGAGTGCCGAGCCTAGGTAAGTGGTCCAGAACGTGGCGGCGACGGGCACGTCTTCCGGCAGGTAGCGCGAGTAGTCGGACACGTAGGGGGCGAAGGCGATTTGCCAGAGCGCGGCCAACGATACGGTGGCCAGCCAACCGGAGATGTTGAAGCTGCCACGGGTGAGGAAGTCGGCGGTCTGTACGTGGGTGAAGATGTAGCCGAAGCCCAGCACGATGCCGATGCCCAGCACCCAGGTGCCGATGCGGTTGAGCACGTGGATGAAGCGGTAGCCGATGATGCCGATGATGCCCGACCCGAGCGCGCCGATGACGATGCCCACTGGCACCGGCACGCTGTCGACCACGCCGTGCAGGGACTTGCCGGCGAGGACGATGTTGGAGGCGAAGAAGCCGATGTACATGATGCCGGCGATCAGCACCACCAGCAGGGCGCCGAGGGAGCCGAACTGGGCGCGGCTCTGGATCATTTGTGGAATGCCCATTTGCGGGCCTTGCGCCGAGTGCAGGGCCATCAGCACGCCGCCGACCAGGTGACCGACCAGAATGGCGACGATGCCCCACACCAGGTTCAGCTGGAACAATTGCACGCCGAGGGCGCCAGTGACGATGGGCAACGGCGCGATGTTGCCGCCGAACCAGAGGGTGAACAGGTCTCTTACCTTTCCGTGGCGATCTTCCGGGGGGACGTATCCAATCGTGTGTTTTTCGATGAGCGGAGCGGAGGGTGTTGCTGCGGTGGACATGGTGAACTCCAAGGCAAGGATGAGTACGTGGACGTACTTCGGTGAGCGCCGCGCGAGCGACGCTTTTCTTGTTGGAGCGATGATGTGCAATGCGTCGGGATAGATAAATTAGTAAGTTTGTTGCTTCAAACCTTAAAAAATATATGCCCGGGGTTTTGATGTGTCGGGTATGTTCAGGCTTGAACGTGTGCCCAAATAATACGAAGTCGAACGCTGTTCTGTGGCGAGCGAGCTTGCTCGCGCTGGGCTGCGTAGCGGCCCCAAAAAATACGGCAATAGCTGCCGATTTTTGTGAGTGCTGCGCACTCAAGCGGGAGCAAGCTCCCTCGCCACGCGCTACTCATTTGTGCGCGAACCGGTATTTTCTGGAGATCCCCATGGCCGCTTACAACCTGCGACAGCTCAAGTATTTCGTCACCACCGCCGACTGCGGCAGCGTGGCGGAGGCTTCGCGCAAGCTTTATATCGCGCAGCCGTCGGTGTCGACGGCGATCAAGCACCTTGAAGAAAGCTTTGGTGTGCAGCTGTTTATCCGGCATCACGCCCAGGGTGTTTCGCTGACGCCGAGCGGGTCGCGGTTTTATCGCAAGGCGCTGGAGCTGCTGCGGGTCGCGCATGAGTTTGAGCAGAACGCGCTGGCGGACAACGACGTGGTCGCGGGGCAAATCGATATTGGCTGTTTTGAAACGGTGGCGCCGCTGTACCTGCCGCGTTTGATCGCCGGTTTCAAAGAGCGCTGGCCGGGTGTGGAGATCCGTATTCGCGATGGCGAGCAGCAGGAATTGGTGCAGGCGCTGACCGCCGGTAGCATCGACCTGGCGATGCTGTTCGAACACGATCTGGACAGCACGATTGAGACAGTGCCGCTGATGCCGCCGCAACAGCCCTACGCCTTGTTGCCGGCGGATCACCGCTTTGCGCAACAGGCGAAAGTGTCGCTGAATGACCTGGTGCTGGAGCCGATGATATTGCTGGACGTGGTGCCGAGCCGGACCTACTTCGTGAGCATTTTTGAAGAGCGCGGACTGACGCCACACATCGTGTTCAGCTCACCTTCGATCGAGATGGTGCGAGGAATGGTCGGGCGCGGTTTTGGCTTTTCGATTCTGGTCACCAAACCGTTTTCCGAATACACCTATGACGGGCAGAAAGTCGTGTGCATACCGCTGGCCGAGACCGTGACCGGTTCGGGTTTGTCGGCGGCCTGGTTGAGAAGGGTGCAGTTGACCAAGCCGGTACAGCTGTTCGTGGATTACTGCCAGGAAGAACTGGCCCGACTGTACACCTGAGCGTCGGGCCCCTCATCAGCTGCAAATCGATGACAGCATCCGTTGCAGCATTTCATCGCAGCCGTTCAATTGTTCAAGGCTGACAAACTCATCCGGCTTATGCCCCTGATCCATGCTGCCCGGACCACACAGCACCGTCGCAATACCCGCCGCGTCAAACAGACCGCCCTCGGTGCCGAACGCCACCGTACCGAATTCCCGCGAGCCGGAAAACGCGGCGATCAGCTCAGCGGCTTGGCTGTGCGCATCGGTCGCCAAACCGGGGTAGGCCGACAACTCACTGAAGCGGATTTCACTCTGATCACTCACAGCGCGCATGCGCGGTAGCACTTGTTGCTCGGCGTAGGTCTGCAATTCCTGCGCAACGAGGCCAGGGTCTTGTGAGGGCAGGGCGCGGATTTCAAAGTCGAAGCGGCAATCGGCGGGGACGATGTTCAAGGCCTTGCCGCCGGAGATGACGCCGGTTTGCACGGTGCTGAACGGCGGATCGAAACGGGTGTCGTGATGCTCCGGTGCCTTGAGCCTGTGGCCAATCCGCCCCAGTTCGCCGATCAGTTCGGCAGCGTATTCAATCGCATTGACCCCGAGTGGCGCGTACGCTGAATGGCAGGCTTCGCCATGAATGTCGCAGCGCATCGCCAGCTTGCCCTTGTGGCCGAGCACCGGTTTGAGTTCGGTGGGTTCGCCAATGATGCAGAGCATCGGTTTGACCGGGCGCTGTTCGAGGGCTTTCAAAAGCGAACGAACGCCGAGACAGCCGACTTCCTCATCGTAGGACAGCGCGATGTGCACCGGCAGTCGTAGCGAGGCCTTCACCAGTGACGGCACCAGGGCGAGTACGCAGGCAATGTAGCCTTTCATGTCCGCGGTGCCGCGACCGTACAGCTTGCCGTCGCGCTCGGTGAGCTGGAAGGGCGCAACCGTCCATGGCTGGCCGTCGACGGGCACCACATCGGAGTGCCCCGACAACACGATGCCCGGCTGATCCGCCGGGCCAATGGTGGCGAACAGATTGGCCTTGCTGCGCTCGTCGTTGTAGACCAGCTCGCAAGGCACATCGAAGCGAGCGAGGTAGTCGCGGACGAACTCGATCAGCTGCAGATTTGATTCGCGGCTGGTGGTGTCGAACGCCACCAAGGCTTCAAGCAAATCGCGGCTGCTGCTCATCGGTCGTCTCCGGCGACACCGTAGCCAGGGGATTTGTCGGGGGCGAGGGCGCGGTCGATGTAGTCCTTGACCTGTGGGCGATAGGCGTCCCACAACTGCTGCAATTTGCCTATCGGATCTTCATCAGCCCAATCGACCCGCAGGTTGATGATCGGCCAGGTCAGTTCGCCGACCACTACAACGGCAGCCGAATGCACCGGCCCGGCTTCACCGCCTGCGACCACCGCCGCTTTCATCGCGGTGAGCAAGCGATCGGTCAGTTGGCCCTCGCCATGTTCGTACGCCTCGACCATGGCCTCGATCACGGCTCGGTCCGCGAGCATGTTGCCGGCGGCCACGCATTGCTCGCCAGACACGGCGTTGTGGTTGCCCAGGGTTTCTGAGCCGCTGAAATGCGCGGTGCGACCGAGGTGGTCAATCGCCGTGATTTGTCGGTATTGGCTGTAGCCGTTGCGGGTCAATGCCTTGTCCAGAGCCTCGGCAGGTGAGAGGCCTTGTTCCATGAGGGCGAGGGTTTCCGGGCCGAGGGATGGCAGGGTGATGTTTTGTGTGGAGACCGCGCCGACACCGGGCAATAGCCAGGGACAGCGGGCGCCGACGGCGATGCTTGAGGAACTGATTGCAATGCCGAACTGACCGGTTTCGGGGCAACGGGCGGCGATGGAGAAGGTCATGGTTTTGCTCCTTGGTTGGCCTTGGCGAAGTTGTTGTCTGTGCGGGCGTCTTCGCGAGCAAGCTTCGCTCCTACAGATGATCAGGGTCGTTCATGAAACAGCGATCTACTGTAGGAACGAAGCTTGCTCGCGAAAGCCGCGACTCGGTCTACCTGCTTACTCAGGAATCACCGCAATCACATCAATCTCCATCAGCCACTGCGGCTGCCCCAGTGCCGACACCACCAACCCGGTGGAAATCGGAAACACCCCTTTGAGCCACTTGCCCACTTCCCGATAAACCGGCTCGCGGTAACGCGGGTCGATCAGGTAAGTGGTGGTTTTGACGATGTGGCTGAGGTCGCTGCCAGCTTCTTCCAGCAACTGTTTGACGTTGCGCATGGCTTGCTCGGTTTGCGCACGCGGGTCGCCGAGGCCCACCAGGTTGCCTTCGAAATCGGTGCCGACCTGGCCGCGAACATAAACGGTGTTGCCGGCCCGCACGGCCTGGCACAGGTCATTGTCCAGGCTCTGGTTCGGGTAGGTTTCCTTGGTGTTGAACATGCGAATACGGGTATGGGTTGGCGTGGACATCTGAGGCTCCTGAAGAACTATTCGTTAAGCGCTGACGGTGGTTTTATGCGCGACGGGGGCGGTTTCAACTTCGCGTTGCAGGGCATCGCGGTAGTCGTGGTATGAGCGCTGGATGGCGATCTGATCAGCCACGTACTTGGCGTCGTGCCAAACACCCCAGATGAACGAAGAGCCGCGACGCGATTGCCACGGCAGGCCGAGGAAATACACCCCAGGCTCGCTCGACACTCCGCGCTGATGCTGCGGCTTGCCGTTGTCGTCGAACGCGTTGACCTTCAGCCAGCTGTAATCTGTGGCAAACCCGGTGGCCCAGATGATCGACGTCACGCCAGCCTTGGCCAGGTCGAGTTCAAGAATCGGGTTAGTGACGCAATCCGGATCCGGGAAGGTATGCCGCGCCTCAGGTTCTTCCGGCAAGTCCAGGCCATTGCGCTCGACGTAAGCGTCGGCGGCATTGAGCAGCGCCAGATAGTTCTCATCGCCGCGTGCCAGGTTGTCGGCAAGGTTGGGCTGGAACGTCGCCACGCTGCCATTGAACGATTGGGTCAGACCCACCAGCGTCATTCCGCGATGGGCCAGCCCACGGAAGTCCACCGTGCGGCCGCCATGCGCGCCGCTCACCGCGATGGTCACGTGTTCCCGGCCGGGTTTCATCACGGCCTGATCCCACTCGCCGAGTACGCCCAGCCACCAGCAGAAATCACGGTTGCGATAGGCGCGAGGAGGGCGATCGTGCGCACCCACCGAGAGGTAAACCTGCTTGCCGGCACTCTGTAATTCATCGGCGATCTGCACCCCGGACGAGCCGGCGCCCACCACCAGCACAGCGCCCTCTGGCAGTTGCTGCGGGTTGCGGTATTCGGCGGAGTGGATCTGGGTGAATGGCTGATCTTTCGGCGCGATCGGCGGAATAACCGGGCGCTGGAAAGGTCCGGTGGCGGCCACTACGCGGTTGGCCTCGATCACGCCTTCGGAGGTTTCAATGGTGAAGCCTGGACGACCGACATTGCGCTCGACTTTCTTCACCTCCACGCCGGTGCGGATGGGGGCGTTGAACTTCTTCGCGTAGGCTTCGAAATAATCAGCCACCCGTTCTTTCGGGGCAAAGCCGTCGGGGCTGAGATCGTCGAACTCAAGGCCCGGAAACCGATCGTGCCAGGCCGGGCCGTTGGCCACCAGCGAATCCCAACGACCGCTGCGCCAGCGCTCGGCGATGCGGCTGCGCTCGAGCACCAGGTGAGGCACGCCGAGTTTGCTCAGGTGTTCACTCATGGCCACGCCAGCCTGACCGGCGCCCACAATCAGCGTATCTATTTTTGTTTTTTCAGTGGTCATCTCTATACCCATCGAAGTTGGAATCAGGTCGGTTGTGGCCTGCCATTTCTTGGGTCAAGACTAGGGATCACCCCTGGATCGGTAAAATATTATAAAGCTGGTATTTGAATACAAATTACCGATGTAGCGCCTGCAAAGATTGCGGGCGTGTTGGAGGCAGCGCGGAAGTCCGTCTCGCGGCGTTAGTATTTTTCCATTTACCCATCATGCCCCTTGAAAATAATCAGTCTAAAAACTCCGACCCAGGCTTCGAATGGTTTGCTATTCTGAGGTTGTAGGTGAAGACGCAGACTGATGCGCAAAGGGATAGCGAGGAGGCGTGGGGCGCGCTCCCAAGGGTACACGGTTAGAAAGATCTCCGCGCTGAGATCCAGCCCTTATGCCGTGTGAGGCAGAACAGCCTAAAGCTAAAAATCCTGTTCTGTGAGAGGCCCGATAAACCTTGTAAGCCAGAGACCAGCGCTGGCCACCTACATCGATTTCCAAAGCCCGCCTTGTGCGGGCTTTTTCGTGTTCGCAGCCGAACGCAGCCTCGCAGGCTCGACAGCTGCTACAACGAGTGTGCCGCCTGTTTGATGTGAGCCGCAAAGCCCGACTGGTCCGCAGCAATCTCTTCGCGCAACGTGAGTTGCGGAATGTCATACGCCCCTGAATTCTGCGGTCTGAAAGCAATCGGCGCGGTTTCCCATAGGTCATCGAGCCGTTGGCCGAGCGCCTCACAGGTCGTTGCAAATCTCGCCTCATCCATTCGACCAGTCCGATAGATCACGAACGGTGGCAGCACGTCGAAGCCGGGGTAGAACAGTACGCCGTGCTGGATCGGGAATAGCACATCGTCGATCGGCCCGTTGATGCCCCGTGGGCTGTAATGAGATTCCCAGCCACCCGTGGTGACGATCAACATTGCCCGTTTGCCCGCCAGCGTGCCTTCCCCGTAACGGTCGCCCCAACGCGCATCGGAGTGTTCCCCTACGCCATAGGCAAAACCATAGGCGTAGACGCGCTCCACCCAGCCTTTGAGGATCGCCGGCATCGAGAACCACCACAGCGGAAACTGCAGGATGACGGTATCGGCCCAGAGCAGTTTTTCCTGTTCGAGAACGATGTCCTGGCGTTGCCGGCCTTCTTTGAAGGCACGCTTGGAGTCTTGCGACGGATCGAACCGTGCGTCGGCAGGCCGGCCGAAACTGTCATCGGCGTCCAGCGAGGCTTTCCAGTCCATCGCATACAAATCGGAAACCTGTACCTGGTGGCCGGCAGCTTCCAGGCGTTTGACGGCAAAGTCCTTGAGCGAACCGTTTAACGATTTGGGTTCGGGATGGGCGTAAACGAGCAGAACATTCATGGGCTGAGTCTCCGTTGTCAGAAGCCAGCAGAATCAGGCCTTACCCGGTATATTGGAAATGAATAACCAATATGCCAGGTATTGTCATGAATAATCTGCGACGTCTGGACATCAACCTGCTGCTGACGCTTGATGTCCTGCTCTCGGAACACAACGTGACCCGTGCGGCGCAACGTCTGAATCTGTCGCAACCTTCGGTGAGCGTTCATCTCGCCAAATTGAGGGATATTTTCAACGATCCACTATTACTGCCGGGGCCACGGGGCATGCGGCCCACGGCTCGGGCCGATGAGTTGCGCGAGCCGTTGCGCCAGGCCCTGGAAGCCCTGGAGCGCGCGGTGTCGCCCGCCAGCCCTTTCAACCCGGCCGAGGCACGGCAGACGTGGAATGTCATGGCGTCGGACTACGGCGAGTCGACCATCATCTTGCCCGCGTTGGCCGGGCTGCGTTCGGCGGCACCCGGCACGCGTTTGGCGGTGTTTGACCTGATGCCGTCACAGCTGGCCAAACAAGCGGAGCAGGGGGCAATCGACCTGGCGTTTCATACCACCGAGGATGCTCCCCCAGGCTTGCGACGTCGTGCATTGTTTACCGAACGCTATGTGTTGGTGGGGCGTACTGGCCATCCGCTGTTGAGAAAGCGACCGACACTCGCGCAGTTCTGCGAACTCGACCACGTCATCGTATCCCGGGATGGCGGAGGCTTTCAGGGAGTCACCGATCAGGCGCTTTCCCAGCTGGGCATGACGCGCCGAGTGGTGCTTTCGCTCCCCCATTTTCTGTTTGTCCCGTCGGTGGTGGAGAGCACCGACATGGTCGCGATGCTGCCAGCTCGCCTGGTTCGCGATACGCACGCTTTGACCATGGTCGAGCCCCCGCTTGAAGTCCCGGGTTACGAGATGTCGATGCTCTGGCCCGAGCGCTGTCACCGCGACCCTGGGCATCAATGGTTGCGTGAGTTCATCGTGAGTGCCTTGTGATGGGTATCAATCAAACACAATCCCTTGTGGGAGCGCCTTGTGTTCATTGAGGTGTTTGGCTAATCTCGCATAAACACGCAAAAACAGGCATAACCATGCACGCCGAGCATTCCTCCGCAGAGCTCCCCCAACTTCGCCGCCAAAAAATCCTGCTGATCCTCGAACGTGATGGCAAGGTCATGGCTTCCGAGCTGAGCCAGCATTTCGCCGTGTCCGAAGACACCATTCGCCGGGACCTGTCGGAGCTGGCCAGTGCCGGGCTGGTGCAGCGGGTGCACGGCGGGGCGTTGCCACGGCCCAAGGACACGGGCAAGGATTACTTCACCCGGGTCAGCGAAACCGACGAGGTGAAAACCCGGTTGGCGCAACTTGCCGCGCGCCGGGTCAAAGACGGCCAGATCGTGATGTTCGATTCCGGGAGCACCACGCTGCAGATCGCACGCTCGCTACCCGCTGACATTGTCATCACAGCCGTCACCGCGTCGCCGATGATTGCGATCACATTGGCCGAATACGCAGGCATCACGGTGATTGTCGCCGGTGGTCAGCTCAACCCTGCGACGATGTCTTCCAGCGGGCATGAAACCCTGCGGTTGATCGAGAGCATCAAGGCCGACCTGGTGTTCACCGGGGTCTGTGCCATTCATCCGGAAGTCGGCCTCAGCTCGCTGCATTTCGATGAAGTGCCGGTGAAGCAGGCGATGCTCGCCAGCGCCTCCCATGTGATTGCCGTGACCACCGCGGACAAACTGGGGGCAGTGGAGCCCTTCGTGGTTGCGCCTTGTGCCCGTGTGCATACGCTGATCACCGAGCGCCACGTGGCCTCGGGCAATCTCGAGGATTATCAAAGACTGGGGATCGAGGTGGTGCAGGCAGACGCCTGAGCGTCATCGCGCCCGGCGCTGCATGGGTTACGCTGATAGCAACGACGGGAGGAATGCAGTCATGACTGAGCGCCACATGATCCACTCGGAAACGCTGTCGAACGGATGCACGATTGAGGTTAAAGCCGAGATATTGAGAGACGGTTCGCTGAAGATGTTCATGGGGGTCTATTGGCCGGATGGCTCGGCCATCGTTGAGGACAAACACCCCTCACCGCATCTGCTGGACATGGAAGCAGCGATGGAGTGGGCCATTGAAAAAGCCAAAACCATCGGTAACAGCCAGAGAACGCTGTAAGGCCCGGCGATAACGGAATCATTGACCGGCTTGAAGGTCGTAATTATGGGTTTGAACGCACTGCGATCGATTCGCCGCCAGCGTCACCTCATCCCCGTAGTTCTGACCTTTTAGGACATTAAAATGAAGCGCACCGCGATAATGACCCTGGCCATTGCAAGTACTCTCCTGCTGGGAGGTTGCTTTCCTTACTGGGAAGAGGGAGACAGGTACGATCGGGATCACCGTGAATACCGTCGCGACCATGATCGTGGCTATTATTACCGTGATGATCGAGGGTATGACCGGGATTACGATCGTCGTGATGATCGCCGTCGGCACCGCGACCGTGGCAACGATGATAACCAAGGCGACGATTGACGCTTGATCGCCTGACTTCAGAGCGGGGTCATTACCGCTCTGAACCTCCTCCTGAGGAATAACCATGCGAAGGCTGACTGGATATGTTGCTGCGCCCCTCACTCAATGGCTGATGGCGGCGGGTATCGGCCTGACCGCCGTGGTGTTCAATGCACAGGCGCAAATCCGACCTCAAGTCACTCAGGAAATAAACAGCTTGCTGGACTTTGTCGAGCACAGTGAATGCCGGTTTGTGCGCAACGGCAGCGAATACGCTGGCCCTCAAGCCCGGGCGCATTTGGAGAAGAAGCTGGAGTACCTTGAAGAGCAGGAGAGGGTGAACAGCGCAGAAGACTTCATTGAACTGGCGGCCACCCAAAGCAGCATGAGTGGCCGCGCCTATGAAGTGCACTGTCCGGCAGGCATACAACCGGCCAGCCTCTGGTTGAAGACCGAGCTACAGCGGCAACGGCAACTTCACTGATGGTCTTGTCGGGCGCTAGCGCAGTAGATGCACCGCCAAAATGGCGATTCCTTTTTCCGATGGCGACTCTTCACGGCGTGCCAAACATCGCCGTCCAGTAAATGCCTGCGTCACTCTTCGGGTCCACTGCATAGGCTGCACCCAATTCGCGAAATTGTGGGTTCATCAGGTTGGCGCAATGGCCCGGGCTGGCCAGCCAGCCATCGACCACCTTGCGCACCGTGTCCTGCCCGGCGGCGATGTTCTCACCGACCTGTTGGCCGGCGTAACCCGCCAGTTCAGCCCGATCACCCGGCGTGCGGCCGTCGCGGTCCTTGTGATCGAAAAAGTTATGGTTGGCCATGGCCCGGCTGTGGCCCTCGGCGGCTGACCCGAGCGTGGCGTTCCAGGCCAGCGGTGTGGTGGCGGTGAAGGATTGGGCACCGCACTGGCGCGCTTGCGTGCGGGCGCTGTTCATCGCTTCAAGGAGTTTCTGTCCCTCCGCCTGCCAGTCGCCCAAGCGCCCGGTCAACAGGGGGCGTGCCAGCACGATGCGCCATTCACGGCCCTCCCGGCTGACGCCGATATCGACAAATTGCGGGTCCAGCACCACCCGGCAGAAGCTCTCCTGAATCGCCTTCATCGCGGCGGGCGCATCACGCGGGCCGGACAAGCTGATCGCCTGCACGTTAACCATCGGATATGCCGCGCGGGCCAATGCCTGCTGCAGGTCGCCGATGCTGTTGGCGGACAGCACCAGGCGCGGATCGCTGGCCAGCGGTGGTAACTCCGAAGACGCCTGTCCGGCACAGCGCTGTACCTGGCTGCGGTAAACGTTGATCGACTCCACCAGCTGTTGTTCATCGGCCGCCGACGCGATGACGCTGAACACCAACCCGAATGACAACACGCCAAGATGCAAAACGGATGACAGGCTGCGCATGAAAATCTCCCTTGAACGGACTAGGGGGGCGTTCTCAATTAGTTTCCCCGCCGCGTTGTCGCCTTAAAGCGGGCCAGGCAAGGCGCAGGCCGCTGGGAATGGTTGTTCCCTTTCCAAGGCCTGCAACGCAGCCTGGCCCGCTTTAAGGCACAACCCGAAGGGCCGGGCCTGCTGTTGTGCAGGGCTGCGTTGCTCGAAGCTTATTTGGAATGACCAAACCACGCTTCTCGCGCCTTGCCCTGCACAACAGCAGACCCGGCGCGGCGGGGAAACTAATTGAGAACGCCCCCCTCCCATGATGCGCGAATACACCCCTCCCGATGCAATGCCTTTTCGCGCCCAAATGCAGTTTATTGCCTGCCTGTTGGATTGAATTGCGGCTACTACAATCAACCCAGGTCTGCGATCGTTTCATTGCTCACGAAGGTTTCAATCAGAAGGGTCGGAACATGCGATTCAAAGGGGTAGCCACCTGCTTCGCAATCATCCTTCTGTGTGGCCAGGTGTGGGCGACTGACCAGGAGCAAAAAAAGGAGGTGGCCGAAGAGAAGGCGCAGGTTCTGGAGCAGAAAGCGGCAGAGAAGGGCAGCGAGGTTCCGGTGCCCAAATCCGAGGTCATCACCCCCTCCGAAGCGCAGGCGGTCGATCCGGCGGGCACGGCGCCGCTGGAGGATGCCATAACGTGCCTTGCACGCAGTATCTACTGGGAAGCCAAAGGGGTGACTGCTGCCGACATGGAAGGCGTCGCCAGCGTGGTCATGAACCGGCTCGGTCACGAAGGTTTTCCGGATACGGTGTGCGCCGTGGTCAAGCAAGGTTCCGAAAAGCATGCCTGCCAGTTTTCCTGGTGGTGCGACGGGCGTGCGGATCAGGTAAAGGAAGACGACGAATATGCCATCGCCAAGGAGATCGCGCGCAAGGCACTCAACAAGCAACTTACGGACCGCACCCACGGTGCCTTGTATTTCCACGACAGAACGGTGAAACCCGACTGGGCGAAGGAGTACATCAAGACGGGCGAGACCCGGAAGTTTCTGTTCTATAAACCTGGTGGCGGGACGGCAAAGTAGGTGCGAATCGCTTCGCACCATCTGGAGCCAACCCTCTACTGGCCGCTTATGCTACGGGTGGGAAACGCTACGGTGATGGTCAGCCCCTCGCGCTTCCAGTCACGGCGGATTTCGCCGTGAAGCTGGCCATGCACGGTCGCTTTGGCGAGAAGGGTGCCGAAACCGGTGCTGTCGGGTTCCCGGTCAATGAGCGGGCCATTCCTTTCGCTCCAGACCACGGTGAATACCTCCTCACTCTCGCTACAGGCAATATCCAAAAGCCCTTCAGGCAAAGAGAGCGCCCCATATTTCGCGGCGTTGGTTGCAAACTCATGCAACAGCAGCGCGAAGCTGGTGACTGACGCACCGTCAATCGTTACGTCAGGGCCGGTCACGAAAGCGCGTGACTGGCTGTTATCCCCGCTATCGGCATAAGGCGCGAGAATGGTTTGAATGAGGGCATGCAATGTCGTTGGCTGCTCGTTACTCAAACCGTGCGGTATGGTCAGGGTATGGGCTCGCGCCAATGCGTTCAGCCGTGAGCAAACGGCGGAGGCGAGTTCACCGGGGGTCGTTGCCGAACGGGCGCTCAGTGAGACCACGCTGTTCGCCAGGGTAAACAGGTTTTTCACCCGGTGATCCATCTCTCTGATGAGCAGGCTCTTTTGTTCTTCCGCCTGTCGTCGCTCGGTGATATCGCGAGCGATTTTGGCCGCTCCGACAATACGGCCTTGCCGATTTCTGATGGGAGAGACGGCGAGAGAGATCTCGACCAGGCTGCCGTCTTTGCGCCGCCGGAGGGTTTCATAGTGTTCGATGCGCTCGCCTCGACGGATGCGCGTCAAGATGCTGGATTCCTCATCCAGTCGATCCAGCGGAATGAGCATGGCAATGGGTTGGCCGACGGCTTCTTCGGCTGTGTAACCGAAGAGTCGCTGGGCACCAGCATTCCAGTTGGTAATCGTGCCGTTCAGGTCTTTGGCGATGATTGCATCGGCAGACGATTCGACCAGCGCGTCATGCCTCAGCGCGGCTTCATCGGCGACGGTCTGGTCGGTCAGGTCGATCAGCATGTTAACGGCGCCTATCAGGCCGCCTGTTGCATCGAAGATCGGCGAGGGGCACGCCAGAAAACGAACGCGTGTGCCATCCGGCCGCTCGGCGATGGCTTCAAGCCCTCGGACAGGACGTTGTTCCTTTAATGCCATGGCCATGGGGCATTCATCGTGGGGCAGCGGCGTGCCGTCGGGCCAATAGAGCTTCCAGGAGCCGCAAAAGGTGCTCTCCCCAAGCGCCGGGGTCACTCCCCACAGCACCGCCGCTGCATGGTTGTAAAAGGTGATCAGACCCTTGGCATCAGTGGTGTAGATGGCCTCGGGCAGTGCCTCAAGGACATCACTCAACCCCAGGTCGTGAAGGGACGGGGAGGTTTGCTCGCTACCTTCTGAGGGTGTACAGGTAGGTCCAATAGCGGTGTCGTCCTCATGGACAGGCCCTTGGCTCATTCGCAAACTCCATGCTGGTGGTGCCTTGGCACTCGATTCAGATGATTCGGGGTGAAATACAGGATATAGCGATGTGGCGAGGTCCCGGAAAGAACCTTGCCTCTAATTAAGGACTATTTTTGGTCGCGCACAACAAGCTTGATCGAAATTCGCTCGCTGCTGCCCGTACATTTTTACGCTTTCTTTACGGTAGGTGTTTTCCCTTGCGAGGATACTTGCCGCGTTTTTTTGATCGTCGACAGGCCTGCAAACTCTCCAGGTCGCCTGAACGAACGGCATGACACCCATGGACTAATCTCATTATCAGGCCGTGGGGTTTCATGGCTGAGTTCCAATGTTTGCCCGGTAGCCCCGCAAACCCTCTTGCTCGAAGGTGGCATGCCATTTATTTCCTTCAATCTCAGAGAAGCTACCCGTGAGCGAAACAGCGATCCCCGCCCATGAAAACTCCCACGCCAAAACATCAGGAGTGGGCTTGCTCGTCGCCGCGGTCGGCGTGGTTTATGGAGACATTGGTACCAGCCCGCTTTACACACTCAAGGAAGTGTTCGCCGGCCACTATGGCGTCCAGGCCAATCAGGACGGTGTACTGGGCATTCTGTCGTTGATTTTCTGGTCGCTGATCTGGGTCGTCTCGATCAAGTACGTGCTGTTTATCCTGCGCGCCAACAACCAGGGCGAGGGCGGCATCATGGCCTTGACGGCACTGGCACGCCGGGCCTCGGCGCCGTATCCGAAAATGAGCCGGAACCTGGTGCTGCTCGGGCTGTTTGGCGCGGCACTGTTTTACGGGGACAGCATGATCACCCCGGCCATTTCGGTGCTCTCCGCGGTTGAAGGTCTGCAACTTGCGTTCGAGGGCATCGGGCATTGGGTCGTTCCGCTGTCCGTTATCGTTCTGGTAGCACTGTTCCTGATCCAGAAACATGGCACGGCGCGTATCGGCATCCTGTTCGGCCCGGTCATGGTGCTGTGGTTCGTGGTGTTGGGCATTCTCGGTATATTCGGCATTCTGCAACGCCCGGAAGTGCTGCAAGCGCTCAATCCTGCTTGGGCGGTGCGATTCTTCGTAGTTCATC
The DNA here is from genome assembly GCF_047304405.1 of Pseudomonas sp. Pseusp11. NCBI lineage: Bacteria > Pseudomonadati > Pseudomonadota > Gammaproteobacteria > Pseudomonadales > Pseudomonadaceae > Pseudomonas > Pseudomonas sp. Pseusp11. The sequence goes on along the minus strand of NZ_JBGLZF010000020.1, from coordinate 99,305 downwards.
CGGGCATTGGCATCGCCATTCTGGGCGCCGTGGTATTGGCATTGACCGGTGCTGAAGCGCTGTATGCCGACATGGGCCATTTTGGTCGCAAACCGATTGCCCGTGCCTGGTTCATGCTGGTGCTGCCTGGCCTGGTGCTCAATTACTTTGGCCAGGGTGCGTTGATCCTCGGGAGCCCGGAAGCGGTACGCAACCCATTCTATCTATTGGCACCCGACTGGGCGCTGCTGCCGATGGTCGCGTTGTCGACGCTGGCCACCATCATCGCCTCCCAGGCGGTGATTTCCGGGGCGTTCTCACTGACTCGCCAGGCCATTCAGCTGGGTTACGTGCCGCGTATGTTTATCCAGCACACCTCCAGTCAGGAGCAGGGGCAGATTTACATCGGCCTGGTGAACTGGGCGCTGATGGTCGGCGTCGTGTTGCTGGTCATCGGCTTCGAGTCGTCCAGTGCGCTGGCGGCGGCGTATGGCGTGGCGGTGACGGGGACCATGTTGATCACGACTATCCTGTCCTCGGCCGTGGTCTTGCTGCTGTGGAAAACACCGCGCTGGCTGGCGATTCCGATGCTGTTGGGTTTTCTCGTGGTCGACAGCCTGTACTTCGCCGCCAACATATCGAAGATCTTCCAGGGCGGTGCGTTCCCGGTAATCGCCGGTATTGCCCTGTTCATTTTGATGACCACCTGGAAGCGCGGCCGCAAGATCATTGTCGAGCGACTGGACGAAACCGCTCTGCCGCTGCCGTTGTTCATCAGCAGCATCGGCGCGCAACCACCCCATCGAGTGCAAGGTACCGCGGTATTTCTGACGGCCAGATCCGATGCAGTTCCCCATGCGCTGTTGCACAACCTGTTGCACAACCAGGTGCTGCACGAGCAGGTGGTGTTGCTCACCGTGGTGTCTGAAGACCGCCCGCGTGTGCCTGCGGATCAGCGGTTCGAGATCGAGTCTTTTGGCGAAGGGTTCTTCCGGGTCAGTCTGCACTTCGGCTTTATAGAGGAGCCCGATGTGCCGCTGGCGTTGAGTCTGTGCCATTTGAAAGAGCTGGATTTCAGTCCGATGCGCACCACCTATTTCCTCAGCCGCGAGACGGTCGTCCCGACCAAGCGTATCGGCATGGCCCGTTGGCGCGAGACCCTGTTCGCGTTCTTGCTGAAGAACGCCAACAGCAACCTCAAATACTTCAATTTGCCGCTCAATCGTGTGATTGAGCTGGGTACGCAGGTTGAGATGTAGCGACTCATCCCTGTGGGAGCGGCGGTGCGCTGCTCCCACAGGTATTGCACCCAATCTTTAGCCTTGAAGTGCTTCCATCAACACTTGCACCAACTGCCCACCTTGCGGCGTAGCCCAGCTTCCGGCGAGTTCTGCAATCAGCTGGTTGGTGGTGGTCAGCGTCACGCCGCCTTTATCCATCCGCCGCAGGGCGATGTCATCGGCCATCACACTCGGTGAACCGCCACCGTCGGCCACTACCTGAACGTCATAGCCTTCACACACCAGACTCAGCGCCGGATAAACCGTGCAGACGTCATTGGTGACTCCGGCAATGATCAGCTTTTTACGGCCCGTGGCTTTGACGGCGGCGGCGAAGTTTTCATCGTCCATAGCGTTGACGATGCCCAGGCGTTTGACGCGGGAAGCGAACTCGGCAGGCAGGATCTGCTCCAGTTCACTCAGCAGCGGCCCCTGTGCGTACTCTTCCATGCTGGAAGTCAGCACCACCGGCAGCTTCAGAATGCTGGCCGCTTTGGCGAGCATCAGCGCGTTGCGTTTCAGTTCTTCGAACGGGATGGATTTCACCCAGCCCATCGTTCCCACCTGGTGATCGATCAACAGCAGGGCGGCATTGTCGGCACTGAATTTTTCATACGTCATGATGATGCTCCTGGCGGTCGGGTTGCGGCATGGGGCTATCATTGATCAATCCGAATCCGGGATAAACCGGGTAAAATTGAAATGACTGATCCACTGATGGAGCAATAGCCTTGGAGTTTCTCAACGACATGGCGCTGTTCGTCGAGGTTGTGAAGGCGCGAAGTTTCCGCCGCGCGGCCGAGGCGATGGGCATGCCGAACTCGACGCTGTCGCGCCGGATAAGCGGCCTCGAGAAAGAAATCGGGCTCAGGCTTTTGCATCGCACCACGCGCAAGATCGAGCTGACCGAAGCGGGGCAGTTGTACTTCGAACGCTGCAAACGCATCGTCGAAGAAGCCAGGCTTGCGCACGAGCAGCTCGGTGAAATGCTGGCCCGCCCCAGCGGTGTACTGCGGGCCTCGTTGCCGGTGGATTTCGCCAATATCTACCTGGCGCCGTTGATAGCGGAGTTTGCCCGGCTGTATCCCGGCATCAGCTTCGAGCTTGATCTGACTCCGCGTCAGGTCGACCTGGTGAGTGAGCCGATTGATGTGGTCATCCGCATGGGTGAACCCGCGAGTTCGAACCTGATCGCCCGCAAGCTCGCCAGTTTGCGCCGCGGTCTTTACGCCTCACCCCGTTATCTCGAACAGTACGGCGATCCCGTCCAGCCCTCGGACCTGACTCATCACCAATGCCTGCGTCTGCGCGGAACCCGTGCTGAGCGCTGGATACTTTCCAGCAGTGAAGGGCAGGAGGAGGTTGAGGTGGGCGGTCGATTTGAACTCAACAGCGTGGGAATGATTCGACGTCTGGCGACGCTGGATCTGGGAGTCGCGTTACTGGCCGAAGGCATCGTTGCGCAAGACCTCGCCGATGGCACGCTGCGCAGAGTCTTGCCGCAGTGGCAGGCTTCGCCCGTCTCGGTTTATGCCCTCACCGAGACGCGACTGTTACCGGCGAAAACCCAACGGTTTATCGAGTTTCTGCGTGAGAAATTGCAGGATGCTTAGTGGGTGGTGAGTGCCTTTTCACTAGGCAAGATACGCGGGAACGCAGACGTTCAGCCTTCTCTCTAAAAGACCGCGAACGGAACGAAAAGGGGACGGATTTATTTGAGAGAAATAAATCCGTCCCCTTTTTTGCGCTTTTTTCGAGGGGCACCTAGGGTTGCCGCAGCATGAAGTCAGGTATCCGAGTCGGATACGTGCCCCACTTGAGTTCTTACCTCAAACAACCGGTCGGCTATCTGCCGACCTTGCTCCAGCCCTTCGGCCGTCAACCAAATCGATTTGTTCTTGTTCACCGGATTACTGATGAAACCTTGTTCATGCAATCGGTTCATGGTCTCGAAGTCGAACCCTTTCCAGGCATTGCCGTTGTCAAAACTGAAGGTTGCCAACAGGGCAAGCACGGCTTCTTCAATCAGTTTGTCGTCATATTCCATGATCGTTGCTCCGCTCGTATTCAACAGGTCTCATCGAGTTCATGTTCATTAAGCGATCCGTGAACCCCACACTTTAACGGTTGGGGCCTATGTTGAAAAAGAGGGCGAGTCTCAAAAGAGACTTCTCCATTCTCTCCCTAGCGGACGGGCAACGATTTTACCTACTTACATTCAAGCTTCAGCCAGAGCCGCCGACAATGACTGTTTACATTTTTAAATTCGACTAACGGCTCCCGCCTGTAGTACTCAATGGACGACCCCCGATGCTCAAATGCTTACTACCACTTGCTGTTGTCTTGTCCCTGGTTGGCTGCTCAAGCAATTCGCAAAACCAATACATCGATCAGGTCCAGTCCAGCAATACACCAATCGCTCATTCATTCCAGGAAGCCATTCACCAGGCACCGGTCACTCCTCTGCCGATCAATCGTGACCTGTTTCCGGTGCGATGGGAGATCAGCCCAGCAGAGCCACGCATTGTCATGGGGACGCAGCAAGGCAACTACCGACTGTTCAACTTCCGTTTGCTCAAGGGCCAGACCTACGTGATCAACGTCAGCTCAATGTGCAACAACATGTGCATGGGGTTTGCGAAAAGTGCTCTGAAACCCAAAGCAGTGGTGCTCGATGCACAAGGTAATATCGTGGCTGATAATTTGGTCGGCCCCAATGCGCTGGCAATTGAATGGTCCGGCGTCGCGCCCGCCGATGGCACTTACTTTTTGCTGATCGCTGCGGATAACCGCGCCCCGGGGGAGCAGGTTTCAATCATCAATACACCGATAGCAGGCTACCCAGGAGTGAATATGCCGATAGGTATGACAAGTGCGCCGTTCGGTAAAGTCATCGCTTATGTCGAATTTCCAAACGAGCCATAAGAGGGGGCATGGGCCAATTCTTTCAGGTGTATGCCAAAGGGTTGGCCTTGAATCGCTATTGGTTCCTGGCATCAGGAAAGACACGCGGAAAAGCGGGCATTCAGCCTTCTCACTAAAGGCCGCGAACAGAGTTAACGATGAAATTCATGCCCGTGGATTCGATTGTGGGCTTTAATGTCCGTGCTCTCACTATGCAGCCACGTTAGCTTCGACTCCGTACGAAGGTGGATTCGCCTGACGGCGGGTTCAGGTTGCCATGTATTTGTCTAATCAAGGAAGAAACGACATTGAAAATAGCTTTTGGCGCCCTGTTGTTGACCTGCCTGACTACTCTCGCACTCGCCGATGAGAACCCTGTCGGCTTCCAATCTTCCACACTGCCGGACTCGCACAGTGACCGCTCACTGGAGATGGTCGTTTGGTACCCCAGTGCGACTACCGCCGCCACGCAGTTGATCGGCGATGATGTGGTGTTTGTCGGTGCTTCTGCCGTTCGTAACGCGCCGCCCGCTGCTGGCAAGCATCCCTTGTTGGTGCTTTCCCACGGGTACAGGGGGAACTGGAGCAACCAGATCTGGCTTGCCAGTGCTCTGGCCCATAGGGGTTACATCGTCGCCGCGATCAATCACCCTGGCACCACCACTCATGACCGTAGCCCTCAAGCAGCGGCGCAGTTATGGCAGCGGCCCGTTGATGTGCGTCGAGCCATTGATAGCGTCACGACTCAACCTGAAAAATTCGGCTTGGTCGCCAATGACCGAATTGCAGTAGTGGGCCATTCACTCGGCGGCATGACCGCCTTGGAGATCGCCGGTGCTCGTTTCGATCCAGACCGCTTCGCCCTTGACTGCAAAGCCCACCCGCAGTTAGCGAGTTGCACCGTCTACGAAACGATAAACCCTGCAAGCACCTCAAAATCAAAGGCCGCGTTGGCCGCCGATTTGCGCGATAAACGCGTCACTGCCGTGGTTACATTGGACATTGGCCTTTCACGGGGCATGACCGATGAAAGCCTGGCGGCGCTGCCGGTACCAACGCTGGTGATCGCTGCCGGCGTACCGTCGCACGACCTTCCTGCTGAACTGGAGTCTGCCAACCTGGCCAAACGCTTGCCTGCGGCGTCAAGCCGTTACGTCGAAATCAGCGACGCAAGCCATTTCAGCTTCTTGTCGATGTGCAAACCTGGCGCGCAGAAACTGCTCGAAGACGATGTACCAGGCGATGGCATCATTTGCCTGGATGGCGACGGCGGTCGCTCACGTGGGGTGATTCAGCAGCAGATCACATCGCTGATAGCAGAGTTTCTTCAGTCATCCTACAAAGAAGAAAGTTTGTAAACTCGTGCTAAGGGAACTGCTGCAGCTCAACAAAAAACCGCTGTAGCAGTTTTGACGTCCGCGCAATCTGTCAGATCGGTTGGGCAGGGAAGTGGGCTCTGCGGCGGAAGCGGTCGGTCGCGAAGGCTACGTAGATCAGCTCTCAGCGGAAGTGATTGAGTCCTGACCGGCTTCAGCCGCCAGCTTCAATCGGTCAGCTTTACTAATGTATTTAGTCTTGCTTTTCGGTGCCAATTTGGCGCTGGCCTTTTTGGCATTAGCCTTTAATAACTGATTTATTTTTTTACGACGATTCATATTTTCTGCTCGGTTTGTCAGTGCTTGAATGATACCAGCTTAAAATTTCAGGTAAAAATTGATACCGGTGCGGCGGCCTGCGAATTCCACTCCGTCCGCAATGGCCGTTGCGGCGGGAACTTCAGGGTACTGGCCAGGTCAATGGGGGCCCTGTGTCGCAGATGCCGAGCAGTGCTGGTGGCCTGTTTTACGACAGTGCCGTCCGAGATCAGCCGAGTCCGCCCCCTGATGCCAACCAAGAATTTTCTGCCGGGTCTTATCCTGGCGTTCTGCGTCGTCACGTCGCTTTGTTCGGTTGCTGCCGAGCGAAGGGCGCCCTCGCAAAGCAACAGCGCATCAACCACCCTGATCGAAACCGCCTCGCGGCAGTATGGAGATGGCCAGTTGGACCAAGCCGCTGCCACGCTGGAGCGTGCCCTGCATATCCAGCCAAACAATCCCGCGACGCTGCATTATCTCGGTGTGTTGCGTCTTCAGCAGGGGCAGTACCAGCAGGCTGAAACATTGGCGGTGCGCTCGAACATGAGAGTCGGTAGCAACGCAGCGTTACGCAACCGCAACTTCCAATTGATCCAGGCGGCGCAGCAGGCCAACGCATCGAGCACCTCACCCAACGCCAAAGAAGAGGACCAGGTTGCAGTACAGAAGGGGCTCGAAGAGGAGGCCCAAAGGCTCCGCGAAGCAGAAATGGCCGCTACTGAACAAGCCGCTCCGGATACTGGGCGCGATGCTGGCAACTTCGCTCGCGCGATGCCCGAAGGAGAATTGCAATCGGCTTCCGCCGAGCCAGCGCCCGCGTACGATGGCGTTGAGATTCCCCGCGGCCATTGGCCGCCTCCGGGTAAATGCCGAATCTGGTTTCCTGATCGCCCGCCCGGGCATCAGCCCCCACCCGGCAAATGCAAGAAGCTACGGCATCGGGTTCCGTCGGGAGCCTACCTGGTGCGCGGTTGAGTTTCTGAGTGGCCTTCTGGCTGGTCGGCGACGGTCCAGCTACGACCGTCGCGTTGAATGGTCAGACTTCCGTCTCGTGGCGTCGCACTAGCGACGATAGTAGCGGTGATCATCCTCATAGCGGTGCCGCATGGGCCGATCATCGTGGCGCTCCCAATAACGATGGCGTTCAGCTTCTCGACGAGCTTGCTCTCTGCGCCACTGTTCTCTACGCCATTCGTCTCGGCGCCAATCGTCTCTACGATCGTGCCAACGGCCGTCATGCCAGTATCGGTCGTCATGGGCCAGCAAGGGGCCTGGCTGCTTGCCGGCCATACTGGCCAAGGTTGGCCAAGGGTTGCCGGCGGCCTCGACCGGAGCCTGAACGGCTGCTACTTCAGTTGCGAAAACAGGGGTTGAGGTCTTCATTTGTGTTGCTGATGCGGAGCCCACTGCCGCGAGCGCGAACAGGCCGAAGAGCACCATCCGTGGGTCATGGAATTTCATGAGCGAAGACAACCTCTGATTGACAATGGACGTGTGGCCATCTGACTGCGGGAAGCCTGCGAGGTCGCGCTTACCGAGGATGTGCCTGTCCACATAGACCGATAAAAAGAGAAAAGTTCTAGGATAGCGCTGCTTAAATAGCCGGCGACCTCATTGTTCGGTCTCTTTGAGGTTTGCTATCTGGTTGTCGGCTTCTGGCCGGTTGCCGCCACTCACCACGGGCAGCTATGGGGTGGTTGCAGCCTTTCGCGACAGGCAGAAATCCACAACCCATTGCGGGCGATGGCAAAGGGCTGCGATAGACCTGGAGCAGTCCGCTAAGGCCGCACGGCTCGGCCTACGGGGGTTATCAGAGGCTGAAGTAATGCCGCCATGGGAATGGCGAAAAGCAGGTAAAACAAATACAGACCACCTTCGGGTGGTCTTTTAGCATTAGCGGGTAATACTTCTCTGTATAGGCGGGCGTGTTGCTGGTGGCGCGAGCCGCAGGGAGGTGTGAGGTGAATAAGCTATCAATTGTGGGTGCCGGTATGGTGGGTGAGGCTGCGGCTCAGATCATCGCCCGGGAAGAGTTCTGTCGTGAGTTGATGTTGATTGATGTGCAGGGTGAGTTGGCACAGGGCAAGGCGCTGGACGTCTGGCAGGCGGCAGTTGAGTCAGGTTCTGATACCAGGGTTTACGGCGGGTCCAATGCCGAATTGCTGCAGGATTCTGACCTGGTGGTGATTACGGCGGGTGTGCCCCGCAAGCCTGGTCAGTCGCGTCAGGATGTATTGAGTATCAATCTGCCAATTCTCGATAGCATCATGCTGGATATTAATCGTCATGCTCCGGCGGCGACGGTGTTGGTGGTGTCGAACCCGGTCGACGTGCTGACCTATCGGGCTTGGTGTCTCAGTGGGCTGGGACGCAACAGGGTGTTCGGGCAGGCGGGGGTACTGGATACAGCGCGCATGAAGTGTTTCATTGCCGAGGAGACAGGGTTTTCTGCTCGGGATATCACGGCGCTGGTGCTGGGAGGGCATGGCGATAGCATGGTGCCGCTGATGCGATACTGTGCGGTCGGTTCGGTGCCGCTGTCTCACTTCCTGTCCAATCAGCAGATAGAGCAGATCGTGGAGCGCACACGTCAGGGTGGCGGCGAGATTCTGGGTTTGAAGAAGGTGGGGAGCGCCTGCGATGCGCCAGGCGTGGCAATTGCGCAGATGGTGGATGCTATCGCCAATGGGCGAAACCGCATTTTGCCGACGGTCGCGATTCTCGAGGGCGAGTACGGGCGAACTGGTATTGCCATGGGTGTCCCCTGTGTGCTGGCAGAGGATGGGGTTGTGCGGGTGATCGAGTTGTCTCTGGATGCGCAGGAGCAGGCGATGTTCGACCGCTCTGCAGATCAGGTGGTGCGTGATATTGCTGAAATGAATGCTTTGTGAGCGGGGCTATATGAGGGGGACGCAACGGGGAGTGGAGCGCCGGTCCCTGGCGCTCGGGGTCATGGTGTTACTGGTGTCAGGCAGTGGCACTATGATCTTTTATGGGCCTGAACAGGCCGGATTGGCGCGGACGACCGATGCATGTTTCGACTGTCCCCATACCCTGTCAGGCCAATCCTGATTGTGAATCGCCCCTGAATAAGTAGACATTCGATGGCCGCTTTTGGCCGATTGCTGCCTATCGCGAAGGCCAGAAATCGACCAAAAGCTGACCGTTACGACAGGAAAAAAACGACCCGAAGCTGACTGTCACCGGGGGTTGGTTATCGCTTCAGGAGGTGCCAAGCACCGTCGGACGCTTGGCGTATTATTCGTCATCTTACGAATCTGCCCCCTCATCGGACGGACGAGTGTAATAGGGGAGCCCGCAGAATTCGGAGAAAGCCGTACGCTAAGGTTCTCGTAAGCCAACCTGGCCAGGTTCTAATCGATCGACTAGGGATAGTGTTCACAATGGATGATCGAAGTTGTTCGACCTTACGATACCTAGAAAAGCGCTTGCAGTTGCTGGATACTCCCGATGGCGCCCCAGGTGGCATTACACGAGCATATGTGCCCGATGGAAGAACAAGTACAATGCATGAGGCCGACCTTCAAGTCCGCAGCAATCTCGCCAGTACGCGGTACCCTCCCAAGCCCCGAGCGCTCTGCGCCATGGTTCGTGCTTCCGGAGTGGTGGCTTTCCGAAATCGACTTCGATCCGAACAGAAATCCAGCGCGATGACCGTGGTGCGTGTCGCAGCCACAGTGATCTTCATGCTTGGGCTGGGCGCGGTGTCTGCCGCTGCGCAGCCGTCAGCAAGCACCGCAGAACAGATAACAATGAGGGTGCCGCCCACCGGAGCGCGCGTATGCCTGGGGTGGCAGCAAGGCCAAACTCCGGCGCCTCAATCGTGTACAGCTTCTGGGCCGCTGACCTTAGTACCAAAACAGGACGGCATGTTGCGTGCAGGCCGTCCCGACTACGAGACGGTGGCTGGCCAACCTTTGAGCTCGTGCGTGCGGGATCGGGTGTCCGGATTGGTCTGGGAGGGCAAGCCAGATAGCGGCAGACCTGCGTTCATACGTAGGCCGATTGGCCCGCCCGACCTGGGCTATAGCTCGCTGGTCAATACCTACGGACCGCACAACCAGCCGACACCAGGAAGCCGGGCCAATACCGACGCTTATTCTTACCATGGCGATGGACGGCCGGGTGACGCCATGGCTTATGTGGCACAGGTGAATACGATGCGGCTGTGCGGCTTTACCGATTGGCGCCTGCCCACGGTGGCTGAGCTGCAGGGCTTGATCGATATGGACGAACTGATCAATGTACTGGCCGATAAAAGGCCCCAAGAGGCGGCCGTCGATGTGCAATGGTTTCCCAACACCGTGTCGGGGAATTACATGACCTCCGAGCCTGCCGATATGACCCGCATATGGTGCGTAAGCTTCGACTCCGGATCTGTCAACAGGTGCCACCGCAGGATGACAAGCGACACTGCGCCGTTGTTTGTTCGCTTGGTGCGCGGCCCCGAAGCTCCGGAGGCAGGGCGCTATCGCGCAGTAGCCGACGAACGCGGCGTGCCCGGCGGCGTGGTTGAAGACCGCCACACCGGCCTGGTGTGGCGCCGCTGTCAGGAGCCTCAAGTATGGAGCGGCCAGCGCTGCATCGGGATGCCTGTTCGCTACCGCTACCTGCGAGCCTTAGTAGACGCCAGCGCGCAACCAGGCTGGCGCCTGCCCACCATCAAAGAAGTCAACAGCCTTGCAGAGCGTTGGTTCAATATAGTGAACATACCCGCTGCCGATTTCCCGGCGTCCGGAACATCGCCGCTGCACGAGGGCTATTGGACTTCTACCGTCTGCAACGGTGGCTCCGAGACGCGGGACAGCAGTTCATGGGTCAGGGTCTGGGTGTTGTGGCGCGACGGCAACACTACCTGCGAGCCGCTCGTTTTGAACCTTGAGGTCCGACTTGTACGTGAGTGAAGTGCGATCTCCAGTGACCACGCGTTTCCATATATTCCTATGGGCACAAGAATATCCGTGAAAAGCATTATCATAGCTGTTGTAGGGGTTATGGCGTCGATCTTGGCAAGCTCCACGCAGGCTTCCAGCTGGCAGGTCTGTAAGTTAGAAGTAGAGATCACCGCGAGGGGGAAGCATCCCTACCCCGAACTCCAGGGCCGTGTGGCGTCAGTTAAGGCTGACCCCGCAGGCGCTCAGTGCCCGAAGACAGGAACGGTGATCACCTTCGAGCCGGAGAGCGCCGACTGGCAAAGTATGATCCCGCGTAAGCTCTGGCCTGCGTCCGGCCAATGGGTAAGGATGCGTTACCAGTACCTGGATGGCATCTGCAAAGGCGACGGCAACAGCCACCCTTGCAGGATCGAGCATTACCCGATGGACTGGTGAAACGGCGTCAGCTACGCACCAGCACTTGCATCGCCACACGCAACGGCGCCGGCGACTACCGGTGATGGGTGCCTTCGCCGAGTTCGAGCGCGCCCTGATCCGTGAACGGCAACGCGAGGGCATCGCCCTGGCCAAACAACGCGGTGCCTACCGAGGCCGCAAGAAAGCCCTGTCCGACGAGCAGGCTGTTACCCTGCGGCGCAGGGCGGCGGCCGGCGAGCCCAAGGCACAACTGGCCCGCGAGCTCAACATCAGCCGGGAAACACTCTACCAGTACCTCCGCACGGATGACTGATCCATGCCGCGTCGCTCGATCCTCTCGGCAACGGAGCGGGACACCCTGCTTGCGCTGCCGGAGAGTCAGGATGACCTGATTCGTTATTACACCTTCAACGACTCCGATCTGTCGCTGATCCGCCAGCGGCGTGGCGATGCCAACCGCCTGGGCTTTGCGGTGCAGCTTTGCCTGCTGCGCTACCCCGGCTATGCGCTGGGTACCGACAGGGACCTCCCTGAATCGGTGATCCAGTGGGTGGCCAAGCAGGTCCAGGCCGAGCCGACGAGCTGGGCGAAGTACGGCGAGCGCGACGTGACCCGCCGAGAGCACGCCCAGGAACTGCGCACCTACACGTCACGGATGTCCGCTTCTGGCCGATTGCTGCCTGTCGCGACTAACCGAAATCGACCCAAAGCTGTAGCTCAAAGTTCTTTTTCACGTTGGAGGGAATCACCCTTACACGCGCATTCCCATTTCGAATGCACGGGTTTCGAACCCCAACTCTGTGTACATACGCGTAGCACGTGCATTGAACGCCCATACAGACAGCCTTATGTCTTGGGCGTTGTGCTCGATTGCCCAGTTTTGAACGAGTTTTACCAAGGTTCGACCAATGCCTTTTCCCCAAAATTGCTCGGCTACGCAAACCGACCCGATTCGAACAATAGCCAGCGGTTGCATCAGCGGTCCGGAGCTTGTCGACAGGCTGGCAGAAATGAAGGCTGCGGCTTGGTGAGCGACATTCGCAATGAATACAACCTGACCCGGTTTCTCGAAAAAACTCATCCAGTGAGGAAGGTCGCGCGAAAAATCCTGGGTAGCAGCAGTATAAATATCGGGACGGGCAGCGTGATGTACCGCGTTAAGCAATTGGCCGAGTTCACAAATGGTCAGTGCATCCTCTACGGTTGCCGTTCGGTACGTAATGGCTTCATCCATGATGTGCAATTCTCCTTGATGTATTGGTGCTCCGCAGACTCCCGGTCTTTGTCTCATAGCGGGGAGGATATTTCATAGCCGATTCCGGTGTGTCATGACTGACCGAAATCCACAGCCCATGGCGGACAGTACGAAGCACAGCTATCGGCCCAAGATCCAATGCGCGGTCAGCACAACGACTTCTGGTAATAGAGCCGGGTATGTCCCGGTGGATAGTCTGCCAGGCGTCCGAATTCGGAGTAACCAAGCTTTCGATAGAAACCGGGAGCCTGAAAGCTGAAGGTCTCCAGCCAGATACCAATGCAGTGTTTTTTCTGCGCAACTTCTTCAGCCATGCGCATTAGCCGTTCTCCGATGCCCTGACCACGCATTGACTCGGGAACGCTGACAAGATCGATGAGCAGCCATCGATAAGAGACCTTGCCGTACAGCCCACCAATAACTTCATTACTGTCAGCGTCTCGTAGCAACAGAGCAAAAGTTTCATGGGCGTCGTCTCCACCGTTGGCCAGGTTATGGGCCAGCAATGGGGTCAAAATGCCTAGTCGCTCTGCTTCAGTCGCATTTTCCGAAAGCTGGATTTCTACAGACATGGCGCTCTCCCTGAGCAGTGAGTAATTGGGTCGACAAGGTATGATTCTTAAGTCCTGCGCGTGGAGCAATACTCCACAATGAGTTGAGTGACCGCTGCCACAATCGCCTGATCCGCTTCAGGAGCGCTAAACAACCGAAACTGCGCATCGGGCAAGTCCGGCAACCCTTGTTCTGCGCCAAGAACCGCCAACCCTTGCCCCAACTGGCTGACTGGCATGGGCGCTATCGCAAAGCCAGCCAGTGCCGCTGCTCGCAATCCGGCCGCGCTGCTGCACAACATCGCCGTTCGTTGGGCGATCCCTGCCCGAGCCAGCTGCGTCAGGGCTACCTCGCGATAAGGGCACGGCTCGGGGAACAGGGCCAGCGGCAACGGCGTCGGTAACTGGGTGACGGGTTGCGCCGACCAGGCCCACACCAGTGGTTCTTGCCACAGCAGCAGCCCCGTGTCGCTGGTTTCGCACAGAGAACCGATGACCAGTTCCAGATGCCCTTGTTTCATCGAGGCCAGCAACGTGCCCGGAATGCCCACCTGCACGTCGATCTCCATCCCCGGGTACTGCGCCGCGAAATCCTGAAAAGTCCGCATTAATCGCGATTCGACAAAGTCTTCGGATACCCCGATCCGCAGTCGCCCGTGAAACGGCGTGCGTGTCAGTTCTGCCCACGCATCACGGTTCAGCGCGAGGATGGTGCGTGCATAAGCCACCAGGCGTTCGCCATCGGGCGTCAGTTGCTGGGAACGGGTAGTACGCTTCAACAGCGGTTTACCAATCTGTTCTTCCAGTCGCCGCACGTGCCCACTGACCGCAGACTGGGTCAGGTGCAGCTTCTCGGCTGCACGGCTGAAGCCTTCTTCATCGACGACCGTGACAAATGTCTTGAGCAGCAGAGCATCGAACATAGTTTGGTCTGTGATTAATAGATGATTTATTTGTGATTTATATTCTAAATAAAACTATGTTGCAATGTTCATCGCCCCCATCTCCCACTACCCGAGGCGTGCCATGGCTACTCTTCTGCATATCGAATGTTCCCCGCGCAAACAGCGCTCGGCCTCCCTTGAAGTCGCCCGCAGCTTCATTGCGCGCTATCTGGAAAACACCCCGGACACCGAAATCATCACCCTCGACCTTTGGAACATGGCGTTGCCGGAATTCAATGATCTGGCCATGGAGGCCAAATACGCCGGACTCAACGGCACGCCCTTGACCCCGGGGCAAGAAGACGCCTGGAACACCTTGAAGGATCTGGCCGCGCATTTGCACAGCGCGGATGTGTTGGTGATGTCCGTTCCGCTGTGGAATTTCAGCATCCCGTACAAACTCAAGCACTTTATCGACCTGGTGTCGCAGAAAGACATCCTGTTCAGCTTCGATCCAGAGCGCGGTCTGGAAGGCATGCTGCACGACAAAACCGCCGTGGTGATGTACGCCCGTGGCCTGGATTTTTCGGCGCAATCGATCACGCCGGCAGAGCGCTTCGACTTCCAGAAGCCCTACGTGGAAGCCTGGCTGAAATTTATCGGTGTGACGGATGTGCATTCGGTGATTGTAGAGAAAACCATCCTGGGGGAAGACGTTGACCTCAATGCGCGTGAGGCCGCAACTCAGCAGGCCAGGGGACTGGCGGATAGTCTTGGTCGCTGACGCTTCCACTGCACCGTAAGTTATTCAACGCCCAATGGGATATTCAAACCCAGCTTCACGGTGCTCATCGAAACAAGGGTTTTGAATCGTTTGACGTTATTGTTCTCAAAGAACAACTCGCGGGTCAGGTCGGTGTACTGCTGCATGCTCCTGACCGCGAGGATCAGCACAAAGTCCCACTCGCCCGCGACGTAGTAACACTGTTGCACTTGAGGGCATGCGGCAAAGCTTTGCTTCATGGCATCCAGCAAATCTATCCGCTCGCTCTCGACCTCGACCTCAGCAATGATCGTCAGCGGATGCCCCATGGCTGCTGGTTCGATCACTGCGATGGTCTTCTTGATAACGCCCTCGTCATTCAGGCGTTTCAGGCGGCGGTTGACGGCTGCGGAAGACAACGAAACCCGTTTGCCCAGTTCAATCTGAGAGAGCGTTGCATCTTGCTGTATTTCAATCAGCAACTTGATGTCGAACTCGTCGAGCGTCATTTCTGCATCCTGGTAATTTTATTTCGATGAGGCGCCAATATTTGCAACAGAAGTGCGTATGCACTACGAAATTGTCAATTTATGGAGCATCTCATTGAATTAATATTTACGAAAGCCCGCCAAGGGCATCCCGCGTCACGGAGAAGTTTGATGAGTGTTGCAAGCGCCAATGACGGATTAAACCTGGACGGGCCAAAGCTCCTGGAGCAACTCGCGACGCTGGGCCAGATCGGTGTTGACCTCAAGGACGGAGGGCGTACCCGAATTGCGCTGACTGATGCCGAGAGGGAGGGCCGTGATCAGCTCGTCTGCTGGATGAATGAGTTGGGCCTAGACGTCAAAGTCGATCGCATCGGCAATGTGTTTGGAACCCTCCGCTCAAGCACCGATGACGGCACAGAGGCGCCTTTCATGATGGGCTCGCACATCGACACCGTGACAAACGCCGGTGCTTTGGATGGGTGTTATGGGGTTCTCGCGGGGCTCGCTGTCATTCGTGCTTTCCGTGCCGCTGGCGTAACGCCTGAGCGCTCAATCACGGTCGGCGCGTTCACCAATGAAGAGGGTGTGCGTTACCAGCCGGACATGATGGGCTCGCTGGTTTTTGCCGGTGGTATGAGTGTCGACGAAGCGCTCAACACCATCGGGACGGACGGAACCCGTCTTGGCGATGAGCTCATCCGTATCGGTTACGCTGGGGATATGGAACCAGGCGCGCTGATTCCGCACGAATATGTGGAGCTTCACATTGAACAGGGCCCCATCCTGGAAGCCGAGTCAACGCTGATCGGTGTGGTCGAAAATCTCCAGGGGATTTCGTGGCAGCAGGTGACGATTCAGGGCAACGCCAACCACGCGGGCACCACGCCCACTCATTTGCGTCACGATGCCGGTTATTGCGCAAGCGCGGTGGTGAATCACTTGCGCGAGATCGCCAGTGAGTCGGGTGGTACTACCTTGGCGACCGTTGGCTGCATGCAATTTGAACCCAATGTCATTAACGTCATTCCTCGCAAATCGACGTTTACGGTCGACCTGCGTGATCCCGACGAGGCTCGTTTGCAAGCGGCTGAGACACGTTTATCCCGATTCCTCGCCAACATCGCAGAGCGTGAGGGCGTACGGGTTTCCACCGAGCAGCTGGTGAGATTTCAGCCGGTCGTGTTCGACTCCGAATTGGCGCAGGTCATCGAAGACAGCGCCAGGCGTTTCGGCTTCACCCATCGACGCATGACTTCCGGGGCAGGGCATGATGCTCAGATGATCGCGCGCGTTGCGCCATCCGCGATGATCTTTGTGCCAAGCAAGGGCGGCATCAGCCATAACCCTCGGGAGCACACCGATGAAGATCAACTGATCAAGGGCGCTCAGGTACTGCTGGACGTGGTTGCTCGACGACTCGCTACCACCCGATAACTTTTTCGCTGCAACACACGACGCCTGTTTTCAAGACCCGGCGGTGGTATCTCTTTGCCTGACATTGGAGGTTTTATGCTTTTTTCCAACCCGAACGCCACACACGAAGCGTACCCAGAGTCACTTCAACACATCATGAGCATCAAGCAGGCTGAAGAGAGTCGTCGCTGGCTTTCGACATGGGATCAACTCAGCGTTACAGCGACGCCGCTGTGGGATCTTGATGATCTGGCGAAGCAGCTTAATGTCGGGCAAATCTGCGTGAAAGATGAGTCGGTTCGCTCACCGCTGGGTAGCTTCAAGGCATTGGGCGCGCCGATTGCCCTGGTGCGGTTGATTTTGCGATTGTTCCCGCAAAAGAACTTTAATTCTCAAGCGTTGCTCGCGGGTGAGTACCGGGACCAGCTCGGCATCTTTACGGCGATCAGTGCAACCGACGGTAACCACGGACGAGCACTGGCGGCTGCGGCACAAAGTGTTGGCTGTCGGTGCGTTATCGTCCTTCATGCCAACGTGAGTGTTGAGCGCGAGCAAGCCATTGCCGCTTATGGTGCAGAGATTGTCCGCATTACTGGCAACTACGACGAGTCGGTCGAGCGTGCCGCGACGTTGGCCAGAGAGAACCAGTGGCAGGTTGTCTCCGACACCTCGTATGAAGGCTACGAAGTGATTCCGCGCGATGTCATGCAAGGCTATGGCACGATCGCCGCCGAAATCATCGAGGCGTCAGAACCGTTCACGCATATCTTTGTGCAAGGCGGAGTAGGGGGTCTGGCGGCAGGTTTGGTCAGTTACTTCTGGGAGCGTTATGGCGCCGATCGCCCGACCCTGGTGATGGTTGAGCCGGTCCAGGCCGATTGCCTTTATCAAAGCGCGCTGAAGGGGCGGGCTGCCCATGCGACCGGCTCCGTGGATTCCGTCATGGCAGGTTTGGCCTGTGGCGAAACGTCACCGCTTGCATGGAAATTCCTGAGTGAGAGCGTTGACCATTTCATGCTCATCAATGACAGCGATGCGGTAGGCGCAATGCGGCTGCTCGCTGCAGGCTCGGGTAATGATGTTCCTGTTGTCGGAGGAGAATCCGGCGTCGCCGGGCTCGCTGGTTTGATCAATCTCATGGGGGTTCCTGCCGATGCCGAAAAGGTCGGCCTGAACAAGAATTCGAGAGTGCTCATCATCAACACCGAGGGGGCTACCGCGCCAGCTGTCTATGAGGAGCTGGTCGGCGAGTCAGCTGAGTCAGTGCAACAGCGCCAGCAGGCCTGGTTGCGAATCCACGAGCATTGCTAGCTCCTGGTACGGATAAAAAACTCTGCGCTGTTTAGAACGATTATTTCTTTCGGTTATTTATATAGCGCTGGGTCGAATATCCATAACCGATAAAACCACGTCTTCGCTTCGATTCTGTCTGCGATGAATTCCATGGGGGCGCTATAGCAGATAGCGGTGTCCCCGCCACGGCACTAAAGCGGTTTCAACATCAATTTCTGCTGCTCGGCCATCATCTTGTCGTCCCTTCGCCAGTCCTTAGAATCCGCCCCCATCAGCTTCGTCCAACTATCGAATCGCTTAGGGAGTTACACCATGATGAACGCCATGCAGATGCCAATGCCGATGATGAACGCCAACATGCCGATGATGCCAATGATGGGCATGCCGATGATGATGGCGACCATGAGCTGCGAAATGATGGACGACGGCATGATGTGCAAAATGATGCCGGCCGCTGGCATGGACATGACGATGTTCAAGAACAGCGCTGAAATGATGCAGATGATGATGAACTGCGGCATGCCGATGATAATGCACTGCGGCAACATGAGCATGATGTGCATGTCTCAGGCGAGCATGGCCATGCCAATGATGAACATGATGATGCCCATGATGGGCATGCCGATGCCGTCGATGAAGTGCGTGATGGAATGCACCATGATGACCGACGGCATGATGTGCAAAATCATGCCGATGGCCGGCATGAACACGGACATGATGAAAAGCTGCTGCGCCCTGATGATGAAAATGATGAACGATTGCAGCATGCCGATGATGATGAGCTGCAACGGCATGCCAATGATGTGCTGCACCTGCTGATCCCTGGCAGCAGATATTTAAAAGCCCCCGCGACCTGACGGTTGCGGGGGCTTTTTCATTCCATCAGACACCGCAGATCCCCTGTGGGAGCGGGCTTGTGTGGCGAGGGAGCTTGCTCCCGCTCGGCTGCGAAGCGGTCGTAAATCCTTTACATGCGGTTTAACTTTGAAATGCCGGGGCCGCTGCGCGACCCAACGGGAGCAAGCTCCCTCGCCACACAAGCCCACATAGGATGTTCATTGCTTTTTCCGGTGTTTAGTCCAGGCGTTCCGGGTAGGTCACCACCAGATAAGCCACGGCCTCACTGTCGGCGGGGTTGCGATAGCGGTGGGGCTGGTCGGCGTAGAACAGGATCGAGTCGCCGGTGGACAGCAGGTAGCGTTCATCGTTGACGCTGATTTCCAGTACGCCCTGCGACACCACCAGGTTCTCCTGCACACCGGGACCATGCCCCTCGGAGTGGTCTTCGCCCAACGGGCTCAAACGCAATTCGTAGAATTCCGATTGGCGTGCCACGTCGAACGGAAACAGCGCGCGGCTGACGAAGGCGCCACTGGCGCTGACCAGGCGTTTGCTCTGGTTCGCCGACAGCACGGCCACACCTTCGAAAGCCCGGTGCTCGAGAAACGCCGCCACCGAAACCTTCAAGCCTTTGGCAATTTTGCACAGCACTTTAATCGACGGCACGCTGCGTCCGGATTCGATCTGCGCCAGCATCGCCCGACTCACGCCGCATTGCCGGGCCAGGGCGTCGAGGGATAGATGACGCTTGCCCCGCAGCCGTTGCAGGTTCTGCGCGACCCGCTCGCAGATCGGGTCTTCTTCCAGTTGTTCGAGGTTATTCAAGTCCGTCACGGGTTCGCCTGCGCTCACCAGAAAGCGCGAGGGTTGCTGCGCGTTCATGCGTGACGGGTCTCGGTCGACTGGGCGGCCTGGACCCACTGAAAGGCCTGTAGACCCGCGTTGCGTGCGTACATTTCCCACATGGCCCGTGCCCGTTGCTGAGCCTTTTTGCGTTTGCGGTAGCTGGCGAAGTCGATGAGGTTGTCAGTCGGATTCATGGGGCACTTCACTGTGGTGATGAATGACGGGATGAGCTGAGAGTACGCGGATACTTTTATAACTATAAATACTGTTTTTGTATTTATTAATGCTCTTTTGTTCTTATGCGTGGCCGCGTCAAAGCCCCCGACTGCTCCTGATCAACTCATAGGCCCGACGTACCAGCGGATTCACCGTGTTGGGCCGAATCCACAAGTGGTAGGTCACGTCCGGCAGTCGTGGCAGGCCATCGTTTTCGCCGAGCACACGCATGTCGGGGCCGAGCATTTCCATGCTTCTGGGCGTGACGCCCAGCCCGGCACGCGTTGCGGCCTTGATGCCGATCAGGTTCGACGCCAGGTACGCCTGGCGCCATGGAATATTCGCGCGCTCCAGCGCCTCCAGGGCGTAGCGACGATAGATACTCGGTTCATCCACCAGAATCAGCGGCAAGGGTTCTTCCGGCGTATGAATGTACTGTGCCGAGCAGATCCACCACACCGGCGAGGTGCGCAAGGCGAAGCCTTCGAGGCTCGGGTCTTCGCGGGTGGAGATCACCATGTCGACCTTGCCCCGGTGCAGGTCATCCATCAGAAACGGGCTGCGGCCGACATCGATCTCCAGGCGCAAGCGCGGGGCCGAGCGGGCGATGTGGCTGAGGATCGGCGGCAGGATGGTGTCGGCGATGTCATGCGGCGAGCCGATCCGCAGCACACCGCTCAAGTTGCTTTCGCGCAGGGAATTCAGCGCATCGTCGTTGAGCGAGAGCATCTGCCGCGCATGACGCAACAACTGCAAGCCGGCTTCGGTCAGTTGTTTCTGACGCCCGCGCTTCTCGAACAGACTCACCCCCACTTGTTGTTCCAGACGTTGCATGTGCTGGGTGACCGACGATTGCGTGCGGGCCAGTTGTGCGCCGGCCTCGGCGAAGCTGTGGTGATCGACCACGGCAATGAAGGTGCGCAGTAATTCGAGATCGAGGGTAGGTGAGGTCGACATGGCCATTTCCGGGCTGTTTTTATATCAGGGCTGCAAACATAAACATTACATTTGTTTATGTGTTCTTGGCGATATTTTAGCGTTAATGCGGTAACTACGGGCGCTGTGAGGATTTTCGCTTAGCAGCAATACGGTAAGTTATAACGATATTAGATATTTGAATTTCCGTTACTTCAGGACTGTACCTAGGATGCCGCCTCATCAGGTCGGGGAACGCCGATCATCCATGAGGGGAAATCCATGTTGCTTGAGCGCTCACCTGTAAAACGATGGTTGCCTGTGATGCTGGGCGCCTTGATCTCATTGGCCGCCAGTGCCGGGGCTCAGGCTGATGCCACCCTGGACAAGATCCAGCAACGCCATGTGCTGACGGTGGGGGTCGTACTGTCCGGTGGCCCCTTCGGCAGTATCGATCCGGGTACTCAGAAACCACGGGGCTTGAATGTCGACCTCGCTCAGGAACTGGGCCGGCAGTTGGGCGCCGAGGTGCAACTGGTGCCGGTATTGCCCGCCAACCGTGTGCAGTTTTTGCAGCAGGGCAAAGTGGATTTGTTGATCGCCAACATGGAATGGACCGCCGAGCGCGGTGAGATTCTCGGTTTTGTGCCGACGCCGTTCTACCGTGTCGGCGGCACCGCGGCGCTGCTCAAGGACAGCAAGATCAGCCGTTGGGAAGACCTCAAAGGCCAGCCCGTCTGCACCTCCCAGGGCAGCAGCTACATCAAGCCGCTCACAGAGCTGGGTGTGGAGATCAAGGCGTTCAAGAGCTCGTCGGAATCCTTGCTCGCGCTGCGTGGCAACAACTGTGTCGCGGCGGTGCATGACGCCACGCTGATCAACCCGTTGATCGCCGACAACGCCGAATGGCAGGGCTATCGCGCGCTGAGTCCGGAGCTCAACCCGGCCCCTTCGGTGATCTGGACCCGACCTGGCGAACGCGATACCCAGGCTCGGCTCGACCCCATCATCAAGGAACTGCACCGCAGCGGCTGGCTGATCGACGCCCAGACCCGCAACCGCATCACCCCCGCGTCACCGGCTTTGGTTGAATTGCAGAAACAGTTCCAGGCCAACGGCGCCTGAGCGGTTCACCTCATCGTTTTCAATAGACCGCCGACGGATTCGGCGGTCGTTCAAGGTAGTCGTGCATGAACCGATATTTTTCCGCTAGAAGCCTGGCCATGCTGTGCCTGGCAGGATGCGCCGTGCTGGGCGCCAGCCTCGCTCAGGCCGATGCCACGCTGGACAAGATCGAACAACGCCACGCGATCAGCGTCGGGGTGATGCTCAGTGGTCCGCCGTTCGGCACCCTCGACCCCAAGACCGGCGAACACCTGGGGTACAACGTCGAACTGGCCAAGGGCATCGCCAAGGCGCTGGGTGTCGAGGCCCAGACTGTTTCGGTGCTGGCACCCAACCGGGTGCAGTTCCTGCAACAGGGCAAGGTCGACATCCTGATCGCCAATATGCAGTTCACCGAAGAACGCGCCGAGATTCTCGATTACGTGCCCACGCCCTATGAAGAGGTCGGCGGCGCCGCGTTGATTCGCAAGGGCGCGGGTATCGCCCAGTGGAGTGACTTGAAGGACAAGCCGGTGTGCGTGTCCCAGGGCAGCAACTTCATCAAGCCATTGCAGGAAACCTATGGCGCGCAGATCAAGGCGTTTCGCAGCCAGTCCGAATCGCTGTTGTCGCTGCGCGGCAATGGTTGCGTGGCGGCGGTGCATGTCAGCCCGACCATGTATACCTTATTGAGCGATGCCGAGTGGGCCGGGTATGAAATTCCGCTGCCGGGGGATTTGATCCCGTCGAACTCGGTGATCTGGGTGCGCAAGGGCGAGCACGATACCCAGGCGAAACTGGATGCCATCGTGCGTGACTGGCACCGCAGCGGCTGGCTGATCGAATTGGGCGAACGCACCGGCATGGCGCCGTCGCAAGCCTTACGTGACCTGCACGAGCAATACCGCAACGCGGCACCGCTGGCAGTGCGGTCATGAGTCGACCGTTGTTCGTGGCCTTGCAGCAACTGCTCGGCGCCCGTCATGTGCAGACCAGCGAAGAGGCCGCGCCGTACCTGACCGACAAACAGGGCCGTTACGTGGGGCAGGTGATTGCTGCCGTGCACCCGGCAAGCACCGAAGAAGTTGCGGCGGTGGTGCGCGCGTGCGTGGCCTGCGATACGCCGGTGGTGGTGCAGGGCGGCAACACCGGGCTGATGGGCGGCGCGACTCCGGACGCCAGTGGCCGCGCGGTGTTGTTGCTGCTCGACCGGATGAATCGCGTTCGGGCAGTGGACACCGACAACGACACCCTGACCGTCGAGGCGGGCTGCATTCTGCACACCATTCAGGGCGTCGCCCGCGATGCCGGGCGCCTGTTCCCGCTGAGCTTGGGCGCCGAAGGCAGCTGCACCATTGGCGGCAATCTGGGCACCAATGCCGGTGGCACGGCGGTGCTGCGCTATGGCAATACCCGCGAATTGACCCTTGGTCTGGAAGTGGTCACCGCCCAGGGCGACATCTGGAATGGCCTGCGCGGTTTGCGCAAGGACAACACCGGCTACGACTTGCGCGACCTGTTCATCGGCAGCGAAGGCACCCTCGGCATCATCACCGCCGCCACCCTGAAACTGTTCCCGTTGCCCAAGGCCCAGGCCACAGCGCTGTTGGCCTTCGACTCGCTGGCCCAGACGGTGACGTTCCTGTCCCATGCCCGCGCCGGTTTTGGTGCCAGCCTGACCGCGTTCGAACTGCTCAGTGCCGGGTGCCTTGCGTTGCTGCGCGAGCAATTTCCCGAAGGCCCACAACCCTTTTCCGGTGCCCGTCAGCCTTGGTTCGCGTTGTTGGAATTGTCCGATAACCACAGCGAAAGCCATGCCCGCGAAGCGTTTGAACAGGTACTGGGCGAGGCCTACGAGCAGAGCCTGCTGGCCGATGCGCTGATCGCCGAAAGCCTCGCCCAGAGCCAGGCGTTTTGGCTGTTGCGCGAGAACATGAGCGAGGCGCAGAAGCGTGCCGGTCGCAACATGAAGCACGACATCTCGGTGCCGATTTCCCAGGTCGTGGCATTTGTCGCCCATACCGATGCGCTGTTGCAGCGCCATTTCCCTGGTGTGCGGCATTACACCTTCGGCCATCTGGGCGACGGTAACCTGCATTACAACGTAGCCCATCCGCACAACTCAACGGTCGAGGCGCACATGGCCCATTACGCAGCACTCAGCCAACTGGTGCACGACAGCGCCCACGCTCACGGCGGCTCCATTAGCGCCGAGCACGGTGTCGGCCAGCGCAAACGGGACATGCTCGGGCGCTACAAAAGCCCGGTGGAACTCGACCTGATGCGCCGGATCAAGCAAGCGCTGGACCCGAACAATCTGCTGAACCCCGGCAAGGTTTTGAAGGGGAGTCAGTCATGACGCTTCGTCTGTCCAAACGCGTACAGCACGTCTCGCTGTCGGCCAATGCCGCCGCGAAATCTCAAGCCACGGCATTGCGCGAGGCTGGTCGCGACATCCTCGACCTGACCACCGGCGAGCCGGATTTTGACACCCCGGAGCACATCAAGCAGGCCGCTTATGCCGCCATCGCCGCCGGTGCCACCAAGTACACGCCGACACCGGGCGTGAAGGCCTTGCGCATCGCGGTGCAACGCAAACTCCAGCAGGAAAACCAGCTGGACTATCCGCTGGAATCGATCGTGATTGGCAACGGTGCCAAACAGATCATCTTCAATGCCTTTGCCGCCACCCTCGACGACGGCGATCAGGTGCTGGTGCCAACGCCGTACTGGCCGTCGTTCCCCGACAGCGTGCGCTTCAATGGCGGCGAGCCGGTGTTTATCGAATGCGGGCTGGCGCAGGGCTGCAAACTGACGGCCGAACAATTGGAGCAACGGATTGGCGAACGGACTCGCTGGCTGATCCTCAACGGCCCCGGCAATCCCAGCGGCGCGGTATACAGCGCGGCCGAACTGCGCGCCCTGGCCGAGGTGCTGCGGCGCCATCCCCACGCGTTGATTCTGCTGGATGAGCTCTACGAACATATCCGTTTCGACGGTTTGCCTGCCCAGAGCCTGCTCAACGTTGCGCCGGATTTGCAGGCGCGCTGCCTGCTGGTGGGCGGGGTGTCCAAGACCTACGCCATGACCGGTTGGCGCATCGGTTTCGGCGCCGGACCGCAAGCGCTGACCCAGGCCATGACCGTGGTGCAATCGCAATCCACCTCGGGCGCTTCCTCGGTCGGACAAGCCGCTGCATTGGCGGCATTCGAAGGTGGACTGGATTTCTTGCGGTCGCAAGTCGCGGCCTATCAACAACGCCGGGATTCACTGGTCAGCGCCTTACGCGAAGTGGACGGTCTTGAAGTGCTCGAACCTCAAGGTGGTTTCTTCGTGTTTGTGCGCTGCGCCGGGTTGTTGGGGCGCTATCGCCCGGACGGTCGACGTCTGCAAAGCGATGCCGACGTCGTCGCGTATTTGCTGGAAGAGGGCGTGGCCGGCGTGGCGGGCAGCGCTTATGGCTTGTCGCCGTGGTTTCGCCTGTCCATTGCCACGGCGACCGAGACCGTAGTCGAAGCCGGACGCCGCATCGCTCAAGCCTGCAGGCAATTGCGGGGCGAACCATGAGTCATTTGTTGGAACTATTCGTCCACTGGGCCGCCGGGTTCGGCCTGAACTACGGCTTTTTGCTGGACGCTTATCAGCGCGGAACCCTGGAGCAGGGTGCGCTGACCACGGTGTTGCTGTGCCTCTTCACTATCGTCGGCAGCCTGTTGGCGGGCGTCGGTTTGGCGGCGATGTTGACCTCGGGCAAACCCTGGCTGGCAAAACCTGCGCGGGTGTTTGTCGAAGTCACCCGCAACACGCCGACGCTGGTGCAGCTGTATTGCGCATTTCTGGTGCTGAATATGCTGCTGACTCAGGCCGTCGGCGCGGCCAACCCGCTGACGCCGTTCGCCTGGGTGGTGATCGTGATTTCGCTGCACAAAGGCGCGTTTCATGCCGAAGCCTTGCGCGCCGGGATCGAAGCGGTGCCGGCGGTAACAATCGAGGCGGCCAGTTCGCTGGCGTTCAGCAGTCGCCAGTTGTTGTGGAATGTGCAACTGCCGCTGGCCTTGCGTTTTGCCTTGCCGTCGCTGATCAACAATCTGATCGACCTGGTGAAAATGACCGCCGTCGCCTCGGCCATCGCCGTCGGCGATATCACCTACGCGGCGATCATGATCTGGACCCAGAGCGATAACGTGTTGGAGCTGATGATTCTGATCCTGACGTTTTTCGGCCTGCTGAGTTTTACCGTCAATTGTGTGGGTCGCCTGCTCGAAGCGCGCCTGAGGATGCCCGGCTATGGCCATTGAATCGTCCGTCACCGCGCCGTTGGCCTGGCCGCGTCGGCATGGCGGCAAGTTGCTGCTGTTGGTGGGTAGCGTGCTCTGGTTGGTGTATTTCGTGCCGCACAGTCCGGTATTCAAGGCTTTGTTGCAATGGTCGCCGGCCTTGGTCGCCGGGTTTGGCCAGAACATTCTGATCAGTCTGGTGGCGATCGGGCTGGGCTCGTTGCTGGGATTGTTGGTCGGTGCCCTGGCGTTGTCGCCGTTGTGGCTGCTGCGCTTGCCGGCGCGGATCTGGGTGCAGATTTTTCGCAACGCACCGTGGCTGGCGCTGATCTATTTCACCACTTATGTGTTCCCGTTCGAGATCCACATCGGCAGCACTTATGTCTCGTTCCCGGATTGGGTCAAGGTCACGATTGGCCTGGCGTTGCCGGCGAGCGCCAACGTTGCGGAGATATTCCGTGGCGCCGTCGCCTCGATCCCCAGTACCCAATGGGAAGCGGCGCGATCCCTGGCCTTCACTCGCGGGCAGATTTTTCGTTCGATCATCCTGCCGCAGTGCTTCAAGCGCATGTTGCCGCCGTGGATGAACCTCTACGCGGTGATCACCATGGGCACCGCACTGGCGTCTTTAGTGGGCGTGCATGACGTGATCGACACCGCGCAAATCGCTAGCAACACGGTGAACCTCACCGGCTTCACCGTGGTGATTTACCTGAGCCTGTTGGTGCTGTTCTTTGCTTATTGCTACCCGATTTCCCGACTCACCCAACGCCTGGAGCGACGTTATGCCTTCTACTGAAACCGTCGCCGAGCCTCTGGTCAGCCTGCGCGACCTGCACCTGTCGTTTGGCAGTAACCCGGTGCTCAAGGGCATCGACCTCGACGTGCACCGCGGCCAGGCCGTGTCGATCATCGGCCCATCCGGTTCCGGCAAGTCGACGATCCTGCGCTGCATCACCGGTTTGTTGCAGCCCCAACGCGGCACCATCCGCGTCGGCAGCACTGAGGTTCACACCCTGGCCCAGGAAACCCAGCGCATCGAGTTACGCAAGCGTGTGGGGTTTGTGTTCCAGCAGTACAACCTGTTCCCGCATTTGTCGGTGCTGGAGAACCTGGTGATCGCCCCCCGCAAAGTGCTGGGGCGCAATCGCGCCGAGGCCGAGAAAGACGCCCGCGCCTTGCTGGCCAAAGTGCGCATGGAGCACAAGGCCGATGCTTATCCGGGGCAACTCTCCGGCGGTCAGCAACAGCGGGTGGCGATTGCCCGGGCGTTGGCGATGCGCCCGGAACTGATTCTGTTCGATGAGGTGACTTCTGCCCTCGATCCGGAAACCGTTGGCGAGGTGCTGACGGTGATTCGCGAACTCACTGAAGAGGGCATGACCTGCGTGCTGGTGACCCACGAAATGCGCTTCGCCGAAGAGATCAGCGACATCGTCTACTTCACCGAAAACGGGGTGATCGTCGAACACGGCAGTGCCGAGCAGATTTTCCAGCACCCCACCAGCGAGCGGACCCAGGAGTTTCTGCGTCACGCCCTGGGCGATCCGGGACGCCGTCCCCGTGTCGCCAACGATCCGTATCTGTTGAGTAACCTGAGCCGCTACAGCCTGTCCGTCTAATACCGAGGAGTCTGTTCATGAGTACCGATAACCGTGCCGCCGTCATCGAGGATTTCCTCAAGAAAATCCGCGTCATCCATCAGCGTGGCGTCGACCGTGCCGCGTTGACGGAGATCGTCGCCTTGCTCGAAACCCTTGCCGAGCGTCGCGATCTGTTCAATTTCGACACGTTCCCGGCGCCAGTGCCGGGGCAGGGCAGCACCGCGTTTCGCTACCGTCTGAACGACGATGGCGACACGCCGACGTTGTACCTCAACTCATTGTTGCCGGGCAAAAGCACCATCCCTCACAACCACGAAACCTGGGCGATCATCAGCGCCATCGAAGGCCAGGAAATCAACTACGTCTACACCCGTGATGACGAGGGCCGCGAGCCCGGGTTCACCACGTTGCACCTGGAAAAAGAAGTGATCGTGCAACCCGGCACGTCGATCTCGTTTCTCGGTGAAGACCTGCATGGCATCCGTGTCGAAGGCGAGCAGCCGACCCTGCATTTCCACCTGTACGGTTTGCCGCTGGAATCGCTCAACGGCCGCTACGGGGTCGAGGCCGACGGGCGCATTCTCAATTACAACGCCTCGCAAATGGCGCCGTCGATCAAGGCCTACGCATGATTGATCTTGCCGGGAAATCGCGGCCAACGAGTGCTCGGGCCCTGATACCAGGCATTTAAGCGATAGGCCGAGCAATGAATAACCTGTGGCGAGGGAGCTTGCTCCCGCTGGGCCGCGAAGCGGCCCCAAACAAAGAACTGCTACGCAGTCCGACGGGAGCAAGCTCCCTCGCCACAGGTTCAGTGCCACGCATAACTGACCGGATTTGGTCGCAGGCCCTTCAACAATATTCATTTTTTATTTTTCACACGGGACCCTCATGAGCCAGACCGTAACCCCAGGGCAACTGCAGCAATGGCTGTTCGACGGGCAGGAAATTGCTCTGTTTGATGTGCGTGAGCATGGCCAATATGGCGAAGCCCACCTGTTTCACGGGGTGAACCTGCCCTACAGTCGCCTGGAACTGGAGGTCCGACGCTTGGCGCCGAACCCTCAAGTGCGGCTGGTTATCTATGACCAGGACGGCGGGGACATCGCGGTGCGCTCTGCTCGGCGTTTGCAGGCGCTGGGGTACAGCCGCGTGCATGTTCTCGACGGCGGCGCCGATGCCTGGCAGGCGGCAGGCCTGCAACTGTTCGCGGGTGTGCATGTGCCGTCCAAAGCGTTTGGTGAGTTGGTGGAAGAGGCCAGTGATACGCCGCATGTCACCGCCAGGCAGTTAGCCGAATGGCAAGCCCGGGGCGAACCGCTGGTGGTGCTGGACGGTCGGCCGTTCGACGAATACCGCAAGATGACCATCCCCGGTTCTGTCTGCTGCCCGAATGGCGAACTGGGCTATCGCGTACAGGATCTGGTGCCGGATGACAGCACGCCGATCGTGGTCAATTGCGCCGGTCGAACCCGCAGCATTATCGGCGCCCAGACCTTGATCAATCTGGGGTTGAAGAACCCGGTCTACGCCTTGGAAAACGGTACGCAGGGCTGGTACCTGGAAGATTTCCGGCTGGAACATGGCAGCACCCGCCGCTATGCCGATGAGGTGTCATCGAAGACCTTGCCGCAACAACGCCTCGCCGCGGCACAACTGGCCGAGCGGGCCGGGGTAAAAACCGTTGCGGCGGCGCAGGTCGAGCAGTGGGCAGGGGAGGCCGCACGCAGTTTGTTTCTGTGCGATGTGCGCACTGCCGAGGAGTTTGTCGCCGGCAGTCTGTCGGGTGCGCAACACACGCCGGGTGGGCAATTGATTCAGTCTACCGACCTGTACATCGGCGTGCGTCAGGCGCGGTTGGTGCTGATCGACAGCGATGGTATACGGGCACCGATCGTTGCCAGTTGGCTTCGGCAGTTGGGGCATGAAGCTTATGTGCTGGAGGGTGGGGTGAGCAGCGGTCTGGCGTTATCGACGCATGAGACGCCCGCACACGAAGCGTTGCCGGTCATCACGGCACAAGCCTTGGCCGATGAGTTGAAGGATGACGCGGTAGCATTGATTGACCTGCGCCCGAGCATGACCTTCCGCAAAGGTCATATTGCCGGCTCACGCTGGTCGATCCGTTCGTTGCTGGCAAGTGAAGTGGCCGGTGAACAGCGACCTCTGGTGTTGCTGACCGATGACCCGCAGCTGGCAGCGTTCGCGGCGCTGGAATTGCCTGATGTTCAGCGTGCGCAAACCCGGCTGTTGGACGGTGGTGTCGACGCCTGGCGTACGGCGGGGTTTGTGCTGCAAGAGGATGCCAACACGCCGCCCGATCACCAGTGCATCGATTTTCTGTTCTTTACCCATGATCGCCACACCGGCAACAAAGACGCGGCGCGTCAGTATTTGGCTTGGGAAATCGGCCTGTTGGCGCAAATGAGCGCAGACGAAATCGCCAGCCTGAAACCGCTGCGTGCGCCGTCTCAAGCGACTCGTGATGCGCGGGTGCGTACCCGTCTGGTGCAGGCGGCGCGTACCGAAAAGGGCAGTGGCAGCCGGGGTGTCAACGTGCCGGTCACTCGCCTGAGCACAGTGCTGTTCGACAATCTGGCGCAAATGCGCGATGCCCGTGTTCGCCGTGACCGGGAGCGGGTGCTGAGCTATGGCGCCCGGGGTAATCCGACCGCTTTTGCCCTGGAAGATCTGGTGACGGAACTGGAGGGCGGTTACCGCACCCGATTGTTCGGCACCGGACTGGCGGCGGTGGTGCAGACGTTCCTGGCCTACTTGCGGCCCGGTGATCATGTGCTGATCACTGACGCGGTGTATGCGCCCGTGCGGCGTCTGGCTCGCGAACTGCTTGAGCCGTTCGGCATTCAGGTCAGCTACTTCGCGCCTGACGGCAGCGGGCTACAAACTCAACTGCAAGCCAACACCAAAATGGTCTACACCGAAGTGCCCGGCTCGCTGCTGTATGAACTCTGCGACCTGCCGGCCATCGCCGCGCTGTGCAAACCACGGGGCATTCTGTTGGCCGTCGATAACACCTGGGGCTCGGGCTACCTGTACCGGCCGCTGACGCTGGGCGCGGACATCTCGATCATGGCATTGACCAAGTACCTGTGCGGCCACAGCGATGTGGTCATGGGCAGCGTCTGTACCCGGCAAGAAGTCTGGCAGCCGCTGGCGTCCATGAGCGACACCTTTGGCATCGCCGTCAGCCCCGACGACGCCTGGCTGGTGCTGCGCGGCGCCCGAACCCTGGCGCCACGCCTGGAGGTGCACGAACGCCAGGCCCTGGAAATCGCTCATTGGCTACAGGCGCAACCGCAGGTGAAACGGGTGTTCCATCCGGCGTTGCCCGATCATCCCCATCATGCACTGTGGCGGCGGGACTTCACGGGCAGTAACGGACTGCTGTCCTTCGAACTGCGCGATGCCGACGCCACGTACGTAGAGCGCTTCATCGATGCGTTGCAGGTGTTTGGTCTGGGCGCGTCCTGGGGCGGCTATGAAAGCCTGATCACCGTCGCCGACACCCAGGATCGCAACAGTGCGGCAGATCGCGCATTGAACCCGGTGCTGCGGTTGCACATTGGCCTGGAAGATGTCGATGCATTGACCGAGGATTTGCAACGCGGGTTCGCCGCTATCGCGGACTAGGGCTTGCGCAGCAAAAGCAACAGCAACGCCGCAGCCGCCAGCACCGCACCGGCAATGAAGGTGCTGGCGGAACCCGAGGTTTCCCACAGTGCGCCGGCCAGTACGCTGGCGATCAACAGGCACACGCCGCTGATCAGATTGAACAGGCCGAACGCCGTGCCCCTGAGATGTTCGGGGGCGGTGTCGGCGATCAGCGTCGCGAGAATGCCCTGGCTGAACCCCATGTGCAGGCCCCACAGGGCCACGCCTGCCAGCATGGTCATGATTGAGTCCGCTTGCGCCAGCAGCAGGTCCGCCAGGATCAGTAATCCCATGCCGACACACAGCAACTTGGTGCGGCTGATCCGGTCGGACAACCAGCCGGCAGGGTAGGCCGACACCGCATACAGCAGCGACATGACCACCATCACCATCGGCACCCAAGTGGCCGTCAGGCCTGTTTGCTGGGCTTTCAAGACCAGAAAGGCCTCGCTGAAACGGGCCAGCGTGAAGAGCCCGCCGACGATGACCACCCACCAATAGCCGCGGGAAAACTCCCGTAAAACTTTCCAGTGGATAGGCGAGCGAAAGGTGTGTTTCCCGGTGACATCGGTAGGTTCTTTGACTCCACCGACAATCAGCGCCACTGATATCACCGCCGGGATCACCGCAAACCACAACACCAGATGGATCTGCCCGAGCCAGAGCATCAGTACGATCGCCAGAACCGGACCCAGAATCGCCCCCACGGTGTCCATCGACTGGCGCAAGCCGAAGCAGGCACCACGGATTTCGGCGGGGGCGACATCGGCGACCAGCGCATCGCGCGGCGCGCCACGAATGCCTTTGCCGATGCGGTCCAGAAAGCGTGCGGTAAATACCACATCAACCGAGTGCGCGAGGGGAAACAGCGGCTTCGCCAACGCCGCCAGACCGTAGCCCATCAACAGCAGGCCTTTACGCCGGCCGATAAAGTCGCTGATGGCGCCGGAGAATATTTTGACCACCATCGCCGTCGCCTCGGCAATGCCTTCGATCACCCCGACGGTCAGTGCGCTGGCGCCTAGGGTGGTGACCAGAAACACCGGCAGCAGGCTGTGCACCAGCTCTGACGAAAGGTCCATGAACAGGCTGACAAAGCCCAGGGCCCAGACTGTTCGTGGGATGCGCAGTGGCGTGGATTGGGCGTTGGCGAGGTTTTTGTTCACATCGAGTCCTCATCTGAACACCGGGCGCTGGTGGGCTGTCGCAGCCTGCGTGTGTTTGATTGTGGGCCAAAAGTCTACCGATGTATCGCGAGGCCGTGCTTGCACCGTGCGATATGTTTTTCACCCAACTGTCATTGTAAGCAACGATTCCTCTGGCTAGACTTCGGCCCATGAAACGTTATTTGCGGTGTTGTCTCATTTTCCTGATGTGCTTCGCGCTTCCGCTGAGTGGAATGGCGGGCATTCAGGCGCCCACGGAACCTTGCCCGATGAAAACCACGGGCATGGCGATGATGGGCGACATGGACCAAGACTGCTGCCAGGACATGAGCACCCCGTCCGAGCACGGCAAAGCCTGCAAGCCCGGTCAGGAGTGCAAGACCGGTGGCATGCTGCAAGTCAGCATCGCTAAACCTCCAGTCACCTTGTTCAACCCCGTCGTAACCACGTTTTTTGTAGACGCACTGCCTGTCCAGACCCCGTCCGGGGTATGGCGACCCCCTCGCGCCTGATTCCTGTTCCACGCTGAGCCCCATTCCGCCTTCACGGGATGGCGTTGCTGTGCGCCTTTGAAAGCGCGCAGTGGATCATCACAGGAATTGTGAACATGAACTCCATGTGCTTTCGCACAGGGTGGCCGCTGGCGGCTGCCCTGGCGGCAAGCGTGCTGGCTTTGCCGTGCGCTGCTGCCCCATTGACTCTCGACGAAGCCCTGCGGCTGGCTGACGACAACGCGCCGTCCCTCACAGCCCAGGCCGAAAAGCTCCAGGCGGCCAGAAGCGCCGCGATTCCTGCCGGCGAGTTGCCCGACCCCAAGCTGGTGCTGGGGGTGCAGAACTTTCCGGTGGGCGGTCCCGATCGCGGGACGCTGGATCACGATTTCATGACCATGCAAACGGTCGGTGTGATGCAGGAAATGCCCAATGGTGACAAGCGTCGGGCGCGCACTGAAGTTGCCGAGGCCGCGGTTGAGCTGGCCGCTGCGCAAGGGCGTGTCGAACGCCTGAATGTACGGCAGGCCACGGCGCTGGCCTGGATCGGCAGTTATTCGGTGGAGCTGAAACAGACGCTGTTCCAGGCGTTTTACCGCGAGAATCGGTTGTTGGCCGACACCGTTCGTGCACAGATCGCCAGCGGTCGGGCTCAGCCTGCCGATGCGGTGACACCGAAACAGGAAGCGGCGCAACTGGAAGAGCAACAAGACCAATTACTGCTGCAACGCGCGCAAGCCCGCGCGGCACTCAAGCGCTGGATTGGTTCTGCCGCCAACGAACAACCGGTCGGAAACTGGCCGCAATGGCCCATCGATACGTCGGGTTACGTCCACAAGCTTGAGCATCACCCCTCATTGGCGGCGTTTGCGCCAATGACCCGTGAGGCGCAGGCCAAAGTTCGTGAGGCCGAGGCTGACAAACGG
This sequence comes from Pseudomonas sp. Pseusp11, assembly GCF_047304405.1. Taxonomy (NCBI): domain Bacteria; kingdom Pseudomonadati; phylum Pseudomonadota; class Gammaproteobacteria; order Pseudomonadales; family Pseudomonadaceae; genus Pseudomonas; species Pseudomonas sp. Pseusp11. Next base: position 65,468 of record NZ_JBGLZF010000020.1, on the reverse strand, counting down.
TCCGACTGGAGTTGGGAGGTCGATTATCAGCGGCGCGGTCGGGAATTTGGCGACATGGTCAGCGTGCAATTCACCTTCGATCTGCCGCTGTTCCCCGACACCCGGCAGAACCCGAAGATCGCGGCAAAGCGTGCTGAGCTGAATCAACTGGAGGCCGAACGCGAAGCCCTGACCCGTGAGCACACCCAGCAACTGGAAGAACAACTGGCCGACTATCAACGGCTCGACCGTGCTGTGCGGCGTTATCAGGAGAGCCTGTTGCCGCTGGCCAAAGAAAAGGTCGAGTTGCTCATGGCCAGTTACCGAGCGGGTAAAGCTGATTTGTCGGCCGTCGTCGCCGCCCGGCGTGAATTGATCGACGCCCGCCTGAAGCAGATCGATGTCAACGAACAGAAAGCGCTGACCAGTGCTCGGCTGTATTTCGCGTATGGGGAGGCGGGTCAATGAGCATTCAGCGTTTCAAAGGTGTTCTGTGGGTTGGTGGCGCACTGGCGCTGGGCGGTGTCTGCGGTTACTGGCTTGCCCATAGAGCTGAGCCCGTCGTTCAAGGCACCATGACTCAGGACGAGCGCAAGGCCTTGTACTGGTACGACCCGATGTACCCGCAGCAAAAGTTCGACAAGCCCGGCAAGTCGCCTTTCATGGACATGGAACTGGTGCCGCGCTACGCCGACGGCGCCCAGGACACAGCCGCCGTGCAGATCGACGCGAGCGTGGCGCAGAACCTGGGCGTTCGTCTGGCTACCGTGACCCGTGGCGCTCAGGCTTCCAGCCTCGAAGCGGCAGGCGTGCTGACCTACAACGAACGGGATGTCGCGGTGATCCAGGCACGCACGCCGGGTTTTGTCGAACGGGTGTATGCCCGTGCGCCGGGCGATGTACTCAAGGCCGGTGCGCCATTGGCGGACATTCTGGTGCCTGAATGGGCCGCGGCCCAGGAAGAGTTCCTGGCACTCAAAAACGTGGGCGATGCCGGCCTGTTGGCGGCGGCCCGTCAACGCCTGCGTCTGACCGGAATGCCGGCGGCGTTGATCGCTCAGGTTGAGCGCAGCGGCAAGGTGCAGGCAAACCAGACCATCACCACTCCCACTGCCGGCGTGTTGCAGGAGTTGAATGTACGTGCCGGCATGACCCTGGCCGTCGGCGAGACGCTGGCCAGGGTCAACGGCCTTGATCGTGTGTGGCTGGCGGTGGCCGTGCCGGAATCGGCAGCCGGGGCAGTCCAGGTCGGTCAGACGGTAGAGGCCCGGCTGGCGACGTTCCCGGACGCAATCCTTCACGGTACGGTCAGTGCGATCCTGCCGCAAACCAGCGCGGACAGCCGAACCGTCAGCGTGCGGGTTGAATTGCCCAATCCTGACGGCCGCTTGCGCCCTGGCCTCACGGTGCAGGTGCGGTTGAACCGGTCGACTGAGCAAAGCGTGTTGTGGGTGCCTAGCGAGGCATTGATTCGCACTGGCCGGCGCGTGTTGGTAATGCTTGCCGAAGACGGCGGGCGCTATCGCCCGGTAGAGGTGCGGGCAGGCCAGGAAAACGATGGGCAAACGGCGGTTCTGAACGGTCTGGAGGAGGGGCAGCAGGTGGTGAGTTCGGGCCAGTTCTTGCTCGACTCGGAGGCCAGTCTCAAAGGGCTGACTGTTCAGCCCCTGGAACAAACCGGAGCCCAGCCATGATTGCCGCGCTGATTCGCTGGTCGGTGGCCAATCGTTTCCTAGTGCTGCTGGCGACCTTGTTTGTCACGGCCTGGGGCGTCTGGTCAGTCCAAAGTACCCCCATCGATGCACTGCCGGATCTCTCTGATGTTCAAGTGATCATTCGTACACCCTATGCAGGCCAGGCGCCGCAGATTGTCGAGAACCAGGTGACCTATCCCCTGGCAACCACCATGTTGTCGGTACCCGGTGCGAAGACCGTTCGCGGCTATTCCTTTTTCGGCGACAGCTTTGTCTACGTGTTGTTCGAGGATGGAACCGATTTGTATTGGGCGCGCTCGCGGGTGCTGGAGTACCTGAGCCAGGTCCAGAGTCGCCTGCCGGCCAGCGCCAAACCGGCATTGGGGCCGGATGCCACTGGGGTTGGCTGGATCTATCAGTACGCCCTGGTGGATCGCAGCGGCGGGCATGACCTCGCGCAACTGCGCGCCCTGCAGGACTGGTTCCTCAAGTTTGAGCTCAAGACGCTGCCCAACGTTGCCGAAGTGGCCACCGTGGGCGGGATGGTCAAGCAATATCAGGTTCAGCTCGACCCGCTGAGAATGGCCAGTCTGGGGATCACCCAGGCCCAGGTCACCGAGGCGATCGGCAAGGCCAATCAGGAAACCGGCGGTGCTGTGCTGGAGATGGCTGAAACCGAGTTTATTGTGCGCGCTTCGGGCTATCTGAAGACCCTCGATGACTTTCGTGCCATCCCCCTCAAGCTCGGCGTGGGCAGCGTGCCCGTCACCCTCGGCGATGTGGCGACGATTCAACTGGGGCCGGAGATGCGTCGTGGTATCACTGAACTCGACGGCAAAGGCGAGACCGTGGGCGGCGTGGTTATTTTGCGCAGTGGCAAGAATGCCCGCGAAACCATTGCGGCGGTTAAAACGAAGCTTGATGAATTGAAACGCAGCTTGCCGCCCGGTGTGGAGATTGTCACCACCTACGACCGCAGCAAGTTGATCGATCGAGCCGTGGAGAACCTCACCCACAAGTTGATCGAGGAGTTCATCGTCGTCGCGCTGGTCTGCGGGATTTTCCTGTGGCATCTACGCTCGGCGCTGGTGGCAATCATCTCGTTGCCGATTGGGGTGCTGATTGCTTTTATCGTCATGCGTCATCAAGGAATAAACGCCAACATCATGTCCCTGGGCGGGATCGCGATTGCCATCGGTGCGATGGTCGATGCCGCGGTGGTGATGATCGAGAACGCCCACAAGAAGATCGAGGCCTGGCATGTCAGTCATCCGTCGGAAGAACTCAAAGGTGAGCGTCACTGGCAAGTGATGATCGACGCGGCGGTGGAGGTAGGGCCGGCGCTGTTCTTTTGTCTGTTGATCATCACGCTGTCGTTTATTCCGGTGTTTACTCTGGAGGCTCAGGAAGGGCGTTTGTTCGGGCCCCTGGCGTTCACCAAAACCTACGCCATGGCCGCCGCGGCAGGGCTGTCGGTGACTCTGGTGCCGGTGTTGATGGGCTACTGGATTCGCGGGCGGATCCCTGACGAACGACAAAACCCACTGAATCGCTGGTTGATCAGGCTCTATCAACCGTTGCTGGACGCGGTGCTGCGCCGACCGAAAATCACCCTGTTGGCTGCGTTGCTGATCTTCGTCAGCGCGTTGTGGCCGATGTCTCACTTAGGGGGCGAGTTCCTGCCGCCGCTGGATGAAGGTGATCTGCTGTACATGCCTTCGGCGCTGCCGGGATTGTCTGCACAGAAAGCGGCGCAGTTGCTGCAACAGACGGACCGGCTGATCAAAACCGTGCCGGAAGTCGAACACGTTTTCGGCAAGGCCGGTCGTGCCGAAACAGCCACCGACCCGGCACCGCTGGAGATGTTTGAAACCACTATCCAGTTCAAGCCACATGAACAATGGCGCCCAGGAATGACCCAGGAAAAACTGGTGGAAGAACTGGATCGAGTGGTCCGTGTCCCGGGGCTGACCAATATCTGGATTCCGCCGATCCGCAACCGTATCGATATGCTCGCCACCGGTATCAAAAGCCCGATCGGGATCAAGGTTTCCGGTAGCGATCTGGCACAAATCGACATGGCCACACAGGGTGTCGAGCGCGCTGCCAAGGGCGTACCGGGCGTCAGTTCCGCGCTGGCCGAACGTTTGACCGGTGGGCGCTATATCGATGTGGACATTGACCGTAAGGCTGCCGCTCGTTATGGACTCAATATTGCCGATGTGCAATCGATCGTGGCCGGTGCCATTGGCGGTGAAAACGTTGGCGAAACCATCGAGGGGCGTGCGCGTTTTCCGATCAATGTGCGTTATCCCCGCGAGTGGCGCGATTCTCTCGGCGCTCTGGAGCAACTGCCGATCTACACGCCGCTGGGAGGCCAGATCACTCTCGGCACGGTGGCCAAGGTCAAGGTGACTGACGGGCCACCGATGCTCAAGAGTGAAAACGCCAGACCTTCCGGCTGGGTGTATATCGACGTGCGTGGGCGGGACATCGCCTCAGTGGTCACCGACCTGCGTCGGGTGGTCAATGAGCAGGTCAAATTGCAGCCCGGCATGAGCCTTAGCTATTCCGGGCAGTTCGAGTTCCTCGAACGGGCCAACGCGCGACTCAAGCTGGTAGTGCCGGCCACGCTGCTGATCATTTTTGTGCTGCTTTACCTGACGTTCGCGCGTTTCGACGAAGCCTTGCTGATTATGGCAACACTGCCTTTTGCCCTTGCGGGCGGTGTGTGGTTTCTCTATTGGCTCGGCTTCAATCTGTCGGTGGCCACGGGTGTCGGCTTCATTGCGCTGGCCGGTGTGTCCGCCGAGTTTGGCGTGATCATGCTGCTCTATCTGAAGAACGCCTGGGCCGAGCGTGAAGACGCTGGCGATTGCACTGAGCGCGGGCTGGTCGCCGCGATTCGTGAGGGGGCGGTGCAACGCGTCCGACCCAAGGCCATGACGGTGGCGGTGATCATTGCCGGTCTGTTACCGATCCTGCTGGGCGGCGGCACCGGCAGTGAAGTCATGAGCCGCATCGCCGCGCCGATGGTCGGCGGAATGATCACCGCGCCCCTGCTTTCTCTGTTTGTCATCCCGGCAGCGTATCGCTTGATGCGCCGCCGTCAGCTCCAGCTTGAACCCAACCACACTCAAGGAAAAATCCAATGAAACTGACTCTGATCGCAACGGCAAGCACCTTGGTCGCGCTTGCTTTTCCTGCCCACGCAGCGCAGATGCCGGGTATGAACATGGACGATATGAACATGGACGGCACACCGACGAAGCAGCAGGCAGCGCAGGCGCCAGTGGCTAAGGCGACGGGAACGGTCAAAGCCATCGACAATACGAAACACACACTGACCATTGCTCACGGTGCTGTGCCGGCAGTGCAATGGCCGCCGATGACCATGGGGTTTCGGGCCACAGAGGAGCAACTGGCCTCGGTGAAGGTCGGGGATAAGGTGAACTTCGAATTTCAGCTTGAGGGTGCGACCGCTACGATCACATCGATTGAAATCGTGAAATAGCGCTCAGCCTTCCCGGCGGCACGAATGTGATTCGGCCGCCGGGTCGTCTGGTTCAAAGGTTCTGGCTGAGAAAGAGCAACGTATTGCCATGCGCCTCGACCGCCGCCCGCTGGTTGTAGCTGTCACGGTGCGAGCAGTTGAAGCCATGCTCGGCCCCCGGATACACCTCGATATCGACGTCGTCGTTGAACTCGAAACGCTCGGCGATTTGCTTCACGGCATCGATGGGGATGTGGCTGTCCTGTTCGCCGAAGTGCATCAGCAGCGGCACCTTGATTTCACCGGCCCGATCCAGCTGGTTCTGAATGCCGCCGCCGTAATAGGCGATCGCCACGTCGACGAAACCGTTGGCCGCGGTGTTGTACGACAGCATGCCGCCGAAGCAGAAACCGATGGAGGCGATCCTGCCGTCCAGCCCGGTATGCGTCTTCAGGGTGTCGATGGCCAGTTTGATGTCTGCCTGGGCCTTGGTGGTGTCGGTGGCGATCATCAATTCGACAGCGCGTTTCCAGCCAGCTTCGTCGTAGCCCAGTTCGATACGGTGGCCGTCGCGCCAGAACAGATCCGGCGCGATGACCAGGTAGCCGTCGGCGGCGTATTGTTCGGCGACCGAGCGGATATGTTCGTTGACCCCGAAGATTTCCTGAATCAGCACGATCCCCGGCCCTTTACGGGTGTGGGGGATGGCCAGGTAAGCGCCGAAGGTGCCTTCGGGGCTGCTGATTTCGATCCATTGGCTGGTTACGCTCATGATGGCTCCTTTACACAAGTTGGATGGGGGTATCGAGACGCTGGCGTATCAGCGGTGATTGCGCCGCCAGAAGAGTCGAACCAACAACGCGTCCATGCTGAGTTTGCCGGCCCCCGAGAACAACAACGGCATGAGGGCTACGAGGTAGATCAACGGCAGTTTGAAGTTGCCGTGGCCCTTGTTGCTGATGGCATAACCCTGGGCAAGTTCACTCAATGTAGACCAATCGGCCGGCCAGTGGACGGCAGCGGTCGCGACGACCGTGACCACTACCAGAATAATCGCCGAGAGCCGTGTCCCGAGGCCTGCCAGCAGGGTGAGGGCACAGATCAGCTCGGCCCACATCGCCAGTTCCCAGTTCAGCGAGGCGGGAACGTGGTTGAAGGGAAACGGGAAGCGGTCCTGGATGTCGGCGAACCAATTCTGGCCGTTCCATTTTTCGAGCCCTGACTCGAAAAACTCCCAGGCCAGAAACAGCCGCAGGGTAAGGGGGGCGATCCAGTTGCCGACGCGGTCGAGGTTCAGGTGCAGGCCTTGGATGGCCGACGAAAGTGAAGTGTTCATGGGTTTGATCTCCGGGGATTCATTGTGGGAGCGAACTGTGGCGAGGGGGCTTGTCGGAACGCCGCACCGCCCCGTTTGAGTGCGTAGCACTCACAAGATCTTTGATGCATCAGAGATTTTGGGGCTGCTTCGCAACCCAACGGGGCGGTGCGGCGTTCCGACAAGCCCCCTCGCCACAAAAGCCCGATCCCACGGGGGATTGGTGGTGTTGTTGAGGTTTTATTCGGTCAATAGCGTGTTTCTGGCGGACCGTTTGTACTTCTGCGCAATCTTGCCCAGCAGCCGAACGACAATCGCCGAAAACATCAGGCCGAACGGCAGGACGTACCAGGCGCTCAGGGGGATGCGTTTGAAGTTGGAAAAGGCGAACACCGCCGCGATCACCCACATGCCGCTGGTGTGCAGGGCTTTCCAGGTTTTGGGGCCGATCAGGCGCGCCGTGGTTTTGAATGAGGTCAACGCCATCAACAGAATGAACAGGTAACCGACCGAACCCGGAATATTGCCAACCGTGGTGCGCCCGGGCCAGAACTCGGGGTTCAATTGGCCGTAGCTGTAGATCAGAACGGCGTGGACCAGATGGGAAAACGCGAAGGCCAGGCCGATGAAGCGTCGTTCACGCACCAGCGAGCGGCTGAAAGGCGAGGGCACCAGCACCGCCAGGGCCGATGCAGTGAACGCAGCGAGAAACAGCGCAAACGAAGTGCGTGCGGTGGCGCGAATGGCGATGCGGGTGGCTTCCACCAGGTCGGGGTTGAACAGCAGAATCAGGCCGGTCATCAACAGCACCAGCATGGCCAGCAGGCCAAACAGCGACCAGCCATGGTAACGGGGGACTCGGGTCATCATGACAACACTCCTGAGCAATTGCCGACCCGGTTTGCCGGTAGTCAGCGGACGACAGAAGTGTTGCAATCAGCTGTATTGGCGATATGTCTGAAAGACCGCCCGGTGCAAGTTGGTGTATCCCGGGCCGCGACAGATACATTCGCGTACAAAACTGTGATTCAGCGCCGACCAGCGGCGTCTAGCGACAGTGTCCCCGCAATCCCATGGGGCGAGACTTCGGAACCCGGCATGCAAGCGCTGTTGAACGAGATCCTTGACGCAGTCCGACCGTTGATCGGTCAGGGCAAAGTGGCTGACTACATTCCCGCCCTCGGCGAGGTACCGGGCAATCAATTGGGCATTGCCGTCTATGGCAATGACGGCGAGTTGTTTTGCGCGGGGGACGCCGACACGCCGTTCTCGGTGCAGAGTATCTCCAAGGTGTTCAGCCTGGTGCAGGCCATCGAACACTCCGGCGAAGCGATTTGGGAACGCCTGGGCCACGAGCCATCCGGCCAGCCGTTCAACTCGCTGGTGCAGCTGGAATTCGAGCGCGGGCGCCCACGCAATCCCTTCATCAACGCCGGCGCATTGGTTATCTGCGACATCAATCAATCGCGCTTTGCCGCTCCGGCGTTGTCGATGCGCGATTTTGTCCGGCGCTTGTCCGGCAACCCGAACATCATGGTGGACGGCAAGGTCGCCGAGTCCGAATACCAGCACCGCGCGCGCAACGCGGCCATGGCTTACCTGATGCAGTCGTTCGGCAACTTTCATAACGATGTCGAAGCGGTGCTGCGCAGCTACTTCAGCCATTGCGCGCTGCGCATGAGTTGCGTGGACCTGGCCCGGGCGTTCTGCTTCCTGGCCAACGACGGTTTCTGCAAACACAGCGGCGCACAGATCCTCAGCGCCCGCCAGACCCAACAAGTCAACTCGATCATGGCCACCAGCGGGCTGTACGACGAAGCGGGCAACTTTGCCTATCGCGTCGGTCTGCCGGGCAAGAGCGGCGTGGGCGGAGGCATTGTCGCGGTGGTGCCGGGGCAATTCACGGTGTGCGTCTGGTCCCCGGAATTGAACGCCGCCGGCAACTCGCTCGCTGGCATGGCGGCGCTGGAGTTGTTGAGTCAGCGGATTGGCTGGTCGGTGTTCTAGAGCGGTGTAGGCGGGGGGCGATAATGACGCTACGGAAAATTTGCTATACATTTTCCGACCGCCCCCTGCATGGTGAAACCGCTTCATGTCTCTTGCGCTCGAACGTCTAGTCGCCGGCACGCCGATCCCTTTTGCTGGTAATCGTGTCACTGTCGTCAGCCCCGAACTGGCGGCGCGCTTTCAGCCCGGCGACCATCTGCTGGTGGAGCAGGTCAGCGGCGAGTTGTTGCTGATCCCGGTGGCGGATCAGCACGCGGCGACGGTCGCCATCGAGCGCGCCGAGGCGGCGTTTGCCGCAATGTCCAGCGTTTCGGATCACGCCATCAGCGAGTTCTTCGATCGCTTCGCGCAACGCCTGGAAACCCCGGAATGCTGGGCCTTGATTGCAGCCGCCAACCTGGCCGACATCGAGCGGGCCAAGGCGCGCGGGCGTTCCACCACGCGATTGCTGGCCGATGAGCGCATGCGCCGCGACATGATCGCAGGCCTGCGGGCCTGGCGCGATGCACCGGCCACCCGCGGTCAAGTCGTGAGCTGCGTCGAGCACGACGGCTGGAAAGTCGAACAGGTGGTTTCGCCGCTGGGCATCGTCGCTTTTGTGTTCGAAGGCCGGCCGAATGTCTTCGCCGACGCTGCCGGTGTGCTACGCACTGGTAACACCGCGGTGCTGCGCATTGGCAGCGACGCGTTGGGCACCGCCCAGGCCATCGTCACCCATGCATTGAATCCGGCACTGGCCGATGCCGGGTTGCCGAGCGGTGCGGTGTCGCTGGTCGAAAGTGTCAATCACGCCGCCGGCTGGGCAATGTTCGCCGACCGGCGCCTGTCGCTGGCCGTGGCCCGTGGTTCGGGGCGTGCGGTCAGCCAGTTGGGCAGCATCGCGCAACAGGCCGGCACCGCCGTCAGCCTGCACGGCACCGGTGGCGCCTGGATGATCGCGAATAAAGATGCCGATGCCCAGCGCTTCGCCGCCGTGGTGCGCAATTCGCTGGACCGCAAAGTCTGCAACACCTTGAACGTTTGCCTGATCCACCGCGACCGAGCAGCCGAACTGGTGCCGCTGTTTCTCGATGCACTGCAACAGGCCGGCACCGCTCGGGGCCAGGGCTGCAAACTGCACATCGTTGAGGGCAGCGAGCAGCATTTGCCGAGCGATTGGCGCACCGCGAGCGTCGAGGTGTACCGCGCCGAAGGCTATCAGACCGAAGCACAGGCCGAACCGCTGCCTGAGGACCAATTGGGCCGCGAGTGGGAATGGGAAGAAACCCCGGAAGTCAGCCTGAAGATCGTCGACGATCTGGATCAGGCCATCGCCTTGTTCAACCGCTACAGCCCGCAATTCACCGTGTCGCTGATCAGTGAAGATGCGCAGGCGCAGGCGCGTTTCTACAACGCGGTCAACGCGCCTTTTGTCGGCAACGGGATCACCCGCTGGGTCGACGGACAGTACGCACTGAACAAGCCGGAGCTGGGGCTTTCGAACTGGGAAAGTGGCCGCCTGTTTGCGCGCAGCGCGATTCTCTCGGGTGATGGCGTGTTCACGATCCGCAGCCGCATGACCCAGGTGGATCTGTCGGTCAAACGCTGAGAGCGGTAAGTTAAGCTACGCTCCCACGGATTTTCGTCGCTCATCAGGAGCCGCCGGCCGCAGGCAACGGTACGCACTATACTTATTGTGTGTCCGTGTCTGCGCGGGGACGGACAGCGCATCTGATTACGTGTGAGAGGATTGCGCCATGAAACTTCATGACTTCCAAGATTACTCCCATGGTCTGGAAACGGTCGTTCACGACACGTGGATTACCACCCGGGTGAAGTCGGCCCTGGCATTGGCCGATACCACCCTTGGCCTGAATGTCCATGTCAGAACCCATGCGGGTGCGGTGGCATTGAGCGGTCGCGTCAATACCCATAGACAGTGCGAGCAGGCTGTTGCTTTGGCCCGCACAGTTCCAGGTGTCGTCAACATCGATGCCAGCGAATTGCTCACTCACGTGTTCACGCCAGGCAGTTTTCCAGAAGCGCCAAACGCTGAAGACACACCTGAACGTCGGCCACAATCGTCAGCCAAGACGGACGACAAATAACAGGGGCGATCGTGTGAGTGGCACCTTCCCGGTCGGGAATCGAGGACGGGCGCAGTAGCGCGCCTGTCCACTTTATAACGCTGCGCGAAGCCTGGCGCAGCTTGTGCGGTCGACACCTTCAGGCGGCTTCGACCGTTTTGCCGTGCACGGCGCAAGTGCCTGGGTGTTCGGCCAGCGACACAAAGCTGTGACTGCCGGCATCCAGGGCATCGACCGAGCCGGTTTCGATGTCATAGACCCAGCCATGCAGGTTCAACAGGCCTTTTTCCAGGGCCAGGCGCACGCTCGGGTGGGTCTGGATATTCGCCAGTTGGGCGATCACGTTTTCCCGCACCATCGAACTGACCTTGGCCGCGTCGCTGGCATGAGGGCGGGCTTCGTTGATCACCTTGGCCGACTCGGCGTGCTGCAACCAGCCGCTGACAGCGGGCAGGTGATCCATGCATTTGCACTGGGCAATGGCGGTCATGGCGCCACAGTCCGAATGCCCGCAGATTACGATGTCCGTCACGCCCAATACCGCGACCGCATATTCCACCGTGGCCGACACGCCGCCCGGATGCGGGCTGTAAGAGGGTACGATATTGCCGGCATTGCGTACCACGAACAGTTCGCCGGGCTCTTGCTGGGTCAGCAGTTCCGGCACCACGCGGCTGTCGGAACAGGTGATGAACAAGGTGCCGGGATGCTGGGTGGTGGCCAGGTGTTTGAACAGGTCGGTACGTTGCGGAAACGCTTCTTTCTGAAACTTCAATAAACCTTCGATGAGCGCTTTCATGGCGGACTTCCTTGCAATGAATGAGGGGGCGTAGCAGCTGCCGAGCCTGCGAGGCTGCGTTCGGCGGTGGAGCCGTCGTAAACCCGGTGCACACGGTCTACCTGAAAGACCGCGCTGCTTGATTTCACGACTGCTTCGCAGCCGAACGCAGCCTCGCAGGCTCGGCAGCTGCTACGGGGTATCGCTTGCTAAAGGTGGCCAGTTACTTAGAACGGGCGCAGCGGCAGGAACTTGCCGTCCAGGGTAATCACGGCGCGGGAGCCGCCTTCCGGGTCTTCGACCTTTTTCAGGTCCAGCTTGAAGTTGATCGCACTGATGATGCCGTCGCCGAACTGCTCGTGAACCAGGGCTTTGAGCGTGGTGCCGTAGATCTGGATCATTTCGTAGAAGCGGTAGATGGTCGGGTCGGTCGGAACACCCGACAGACTGCCGCGCAGCGGGATGATTTGCAGGCGGGCCACGGTGTCGGCGTCCAGCTCGAGTTTTTCGCCGATCACTCTGGCGGCGGCTTCTGGCAGAGGATGCTGGCCGAGCAGGGCGGCGGTGACGTAGGCCAGACCCAGGCCGGTGCCGTCGGTCAGATCCTGCCAGGACAGATTCTTGCGCGCCTTGGCATCGAGGATCGAAGTGGTCAGGGCCAGACTAGTGTCCTGGTAAGCGTGGGACTGTTGCATGGTGTGACTCCTATCGGTTGTGGCTGGAAAGTGGAGTCATCTTCGGTTGATTGATTCATAGCGTCCAAGATCGATATACAATGCTTTGCATAAGTCCTGCCTATAGATGATGAGCCCCATGCTGCTCCGACATTTGCGCTACCTGCTGGCGGTCGCCGACCACGGCGGCTTCACCCGCGCCGCCGAGGCGTTGCACGTCTCCCAACCAACGTTGTCCCAGCAGATCCGGCAGCTGGAGGAAACCCTGGGTGTCAGCCTGTTCGACCGTACCTCGCGCACGGTCAGAGCGACCGACGCGGGGCAGGCCTATATCGAATGTGCCCGGCGGGTGCTGGTGGAACTGGAAGCGGGCAAACGCGCGCTGCATGACGTGAAGGACTTGTCTCGCGGCACCTTGCGACTGGCCATGACGCCAACGTTCATGGCGTATCTGGTGGGGCCGCTGGTGCGCGATTACGCGGCGAAGTTTCCGAACATCCATCTGCAGATTTTCGAGTTATCGATGGATGACATCGAGGCGGGGTTGCTTGATGACTCGCTGGACATTGCCATTGCCTTCACCCCGGTGAGGAGCCCGGATATCGAGTGCGTGCCGGCGTTTGTCGAGACTCTGGGCGTGATGGTCGGGCACCGTCATCCGTTGTACGAACGGCAGAACCCGCTATCACCCAAGGAGGTGGCGCAACTGGAATTCGCGTTGCTGACGCCGGACTTCATCACCCGATCCTCGATCGACGAGTATTTTCGGCAACAGCACATCACACCCAAGGTGGCGATCGAGGTGAACTCGGTGAGTACGTTGCTGGAAGTCATTCGCCACACGCCAATGGCCACCATTCTCCCGGAGCCCATCGCCACGGCAGAACGGGCATTGCGCCGGATTGAATTACAGGGCGAGGCACCCCGGCGCGACGCGGCGTTGCTGCGCAGGAAGAACAACTATCACAGTGCCGCGTCTGTGGCGTTCGCGAACCTGGTGATGGCCGGCAGCACCAGTGTGTGAATCAATCATCCACCGACTGGCAGATGCCATTGCCGCCTTTCTTGCTGGTATAGGTCACGGCTACCGTGTCGTCATCCGCGATGTTGATCGAGATCGTCACATCCGGCCCCTTGGCCTCGAAAAGGCGATCATTGATCATTTTGGTCTGGGCTTCTTTGCTGTTGATCATCACCGGACCATCCTGGTCGGCGTGGACCATGATTTTCCCGGGGCAGTCCACATCGAAGGCGGGAACGCCGGGAACACTGTTTCCATAAGCTGCACTTGCCAATGCCAATAGCATGAATGTCAGGGTTGTTTTCATCGCAGACCTCCAGCGGATAAACCGATGTCCAGCGCACTGTTAACCATAGCCCTGTTCTTTTGACCCGGTGCGAAGTTAGAGGTGCAGGCACGACAAACAAAAAAAGGCCCCGCTCGATAAAACGAGCGGGGCCTTCTTGTGTTTGGGAGAGATCAGTACAACCGATCAATCACCCGGACTTCATTCTGGTTCTGCAGCGAGGCCCACGCCTGTTTCAGCGTTTGCAGCACGTTGCCGATGAAGTCCTTGTCGGCCGCGGCTTTCTTGCCGACATAGCCCTGGCCGCGACGGTACATCTTCATGCGGGCCAGCAGGTTCTGGTTGTTCTTGTCGAACTCTTCTTCGTGGGCATGGGGCGACAGGCAGTCGATATGGACCTGGCCCGATTTGCTGATCCACAGAATATGGCTGTCTTGGCTGTCTTTTTGCGCAGCGAACAAGCGAGCCAGTTCATCGATAGTAGGTTGATTGTTCAGATTCATAGTAAGCCCCTTGACCATTTGGTGATCTTTCAAAGTTGATTCGCTAATACAGGTAGCCCATCGGTTAGTTGATCCCTGGCACCGAAACCAGGACGTCAGCGGTCGACCGTCAATACGACGGGGTCGCGCATCTGTTGCATGTAGTCGTGTTGAATAACTGCTACGCAATAGCGTCACAACGAAGAGAAGCAGCGAAAACCTGGAGGCCACTGCCGACGTTTTCAGGGTCGGCCACAAGCTTCATGAGGATTGATCGCCAGCGCTTCTCGCCCTTGTACTGGACGTTCAGGCCAGGTCAGCTTCTTCAATCTGCCTTGTGGGCAGCGTGTATCCGGGAAAAACAGCTCGGCGGTCAGACGAACTTGCTCAAACGTGTTGCCTGTACTCCCGATCGGGGAGACGTCTGCATCATGCAAGGGCAAATCGGAGGCGTCAACGGTTTTGTAGTGAATATTTTTGTTCACTACATATTGTCGGACAAAGTGGTTTTGGAATTAGAAAGTCAGCGTGGCTAGCGCTTAAAGGGGCGTGCCGTCGTTGAAGTCGCCAAGATCGCAGCCTTCGGCAGCTCCTACGGTGCCGGGGTAGGGGCTGCCGAAGGCTGCGATCTTGTAAAGCGGTAAACGGTGCAGGGATAACCGTCGATCGGCAGCTGATGCACGGTGAATGCTCCGCCCGTGAGATCGGGCATCACCCTGGCCCAGAACAGCCGCGCAGGCTGGTTGGCATCGATGTGGAAAATCTGCCATTGACCGGGGAAGCGGCTCAAGAGGGCAGAGACGACAAACTTCGCGACACCTTGGCCACGAAAGCGTCGACTGACAAAAAAGTAGCCGATGTTGTACTCGGCGCCGACGATATGGGTTTCGTTATCCACGGTCACGAACCCCGCCAGCTCGCCGTCGACCTTGATCAGAAACGGCCGGGTAGCCGGGTTGCGCCAGTAGTCCAGTTTGGGCTGGATGTTGAAGAAGCCATGCTCCCCAAGCTTCAGCGGCAGCCATTCGCTGAAATCGTACATGTAGAACTGCATCAGGTTTTCGATGGTTTCCAGTTCGTCGCGCTGGGCGGCGTGCAGTTCTATCGAGGGCTGACTCCTGATTGTCGTCATGGTCGTGCCTTCCGTCTCTTAACTGACATTGAAGAACACTAGACTATTTCGATTCGCAGACCTCAAACCTTGCCCGCCGGTTTCGCCGCGCGCTTGGCGCCGGTCGAAGGCTTGCGTTTGGCGGGTTTGCGTTTGTTTTTCCATGGCGTAGCGCCACACCCAGCCGGGCTTGCCGGCCCGCTGATGGTCAGGTTCAGGCCGGCGCAGCGCGCCACTTGCTTGCTCATCCACGCGGCCTGTTTGGTGACGAATTCTTCCAGGCTCATTTCACCGCTCTGCACCATGTCCAGCGCCTGTTCCCAGATCGCCGTGGTGCCGGGATCGGCAATCGCGCGCGGCACCGCATCGATCAGGCTGAAAGCCGCCGGCGTCGCGGCCAGGGCCTTGCCGTTCTTGATCAGATAACCGCGATCCAGCAGGCCCTGGATGATCGAGGCGCGTGTAGCTTCGGTGCCGATGCCGGTGGTGTCCTTGAGCTTTTGCTTGAGCAGCGGATCTTCCACCAGTTTGGCAACGTTCTTCATTGCCTTGATCAGATCGCCTTCGGTGAATGGCTTGGGCGGCTGGGTCCAGAGGTCCTTTAGCTTCACGTCGGCCACCGCGCAGTCACGCCCTTCGGCCAGTGTCGGCAGTGTTTGCGGTGCCGGTGCTTCGCGGCCCTTGGCGGGCGCGAGGGCTTCGGGCAGGGCGCGTTTCCAGCCGGGCTCGACAATCTGCTTGCCCACGGCGCGCAAGGCTTCACCGGCACAGTCGAAGTCGGCCTGGGTCCGGTCGTATTCATGATTGGGCAGGAATTGCGCCAGGTAACGCGCACGAATCAGGGTGTAGACCGCCCGTTGCTTGCCCACCAGTCGGTCGAGATTCTTCGCCGCGGCGGTCGGAATGATGCCGTGGTGCGCGCTGACCTTGGCATCGTTCCAGGCCCGCGAGCGGCGTTGCGGCTCCAGATAATCGTGCAAGGCGTTCAGGGCCGGGTCGGCTTGCCTGAGCGCGGCAAGAATGCCCGGCGCTTCGCTGTGTTGACTCAGGGGCAGGTAGCCGCAGTCGCTGCGCGGGTAGGTGATGACTTTATGGGTTTCATACAGGGCCTGGGCGATATCGAGGGTTTCCTGAGCGCCGAGCCCGAGTTTTTTCGAGCAGACTTCCTGCAAGGTGCCGAGGTCGAACGGCAGCGGCGCGACTTCACGCATGCGCTCGGTACGTAGCTTGATCACCCGAGCGCTCGCCGCGTTGCCAATGGCCGCCGCCACCTGCTGGGCCAGCGCCTGGTTCAGGCAGCGATCCTGATCGTCACAAGCATCGGACGCCGCACGCCACTGGGCCATGAATGCCGTGCCATCGTGCAGAAGTTGCACATCGATAGCCCAGTAGGCCACCGGGACGAAATCGGCAATGCTGCGGTCGCGATCCACCACCAGCCGCAAAGTCGGCGTCTGCACCCGACCGACCGGCAACACGCCCTGATAGCCGGACTGACGCCCCAGCAGGGTGAACAGCCGACTCATGTTCATCCCGATCAACCAGTCGGCCCGGGAGCGCCCCAGCGCCGAATGATAGAGGCTGAACGTCTCGGCCCCCGGCTTGAGCGCCGCCAGCGCCTTGCGGATCGAGGCATCGTCCAGCGCCGACAACCACAGCCGCTGGATCGGCCCGCGATAACGGCAATGCTCCACCAGTTCCCGGGCGATCATCTCGCCCTCACGGTCGGCGTCGGTGGCAATCACCAGTTCACTCGCTTCGCCGAGCAGGCGCTTGACCGCCTTGTACTGACTGGCCGTGCGCGGCTTGACGGTCATTTTCCATTTTTCGGGAATGATCGGCAGATCCGCCAGCACCCAACGCTTGTAACGCGCGTCGTAGGCATCCGGCGGCGCGGTTTCCAGCAGGTGGCCGATGCACCAGGTCACTGTGACGTCCGTTCCCAGCCAGCAGCCGTCGCCCCGACGCCTGGCGCCGAGCACGGCCGCGATATCTTTGGCCTGGGAAGGTTTTTCACAGAGGTACAGCCGCATAACCACCATCGTCGATCAGTGTTCGAGAGGTGCACAGAATGGCGGGTGATGAGCGATGGAGCAATCTTTATCTGTATGGATGTACAGCTTGAGCTGTTGCGGTTGATGACAGCGGTCAATCCAGCGACTGAAGCACGCTCCGTTCGGCTGCGAAGTACTCGTGATAGCGGAACATGGGGTATACCTGTTGGGGCGCGGAAACCGCACAACAGCAACAGAGGAACCTACTTCATGAAAGTCCCAGGTGCCGGTAGTCCCATCTCCATCGTCCCCCAACCCGGCTGCGTGGTGGTGAAGTTCCATGGCATTCAAGTGGCGTCGTCCACTCGGGCGCTGGTCATGCATGAGACCAATTATCCTCCGGTGTACTACATCCCGCGGGAGGACATCGCCGATCAGTATTTTGCCCGCACCGACCACACCAGCTATTGCCCGTACAAGGGCGATGCCAGCTATTACAGCCTGCAAATCCCCGGGCATGAAAGTGCCAACGCGGTATGGAGTTATGAGCACCCCAAGGTGTCGGTTGCGCAGATTGGCGGGTATGTGGCGTTCTATCCTGACGAAGTGACGTTTGAGGTGCTCAAGACCTGATGTGCAAAAAGCAGTTTGTGGCGAGGGGGCTTACTCCCTAGCCACAAACTGATCTCCTATTAGCTCTCAGTTTTTATCGAGATCCACGTTCTTCGTCTCCCGCAAACACATCATCCCCACCACCAGGCTCACCGCGGTAATCACCACCGGGTACCACAGCCCGTAGAAAATATCCCCGGTGTACACCACCAGGGCAAACGACACCGTCGGCAGAAAGCCACCGAACCAGCCGTTACCGATGTGATAGGGCAGGGACATCGAGGTATAGCGAATACGGGTTGGGAACAGTTCAACCATCAGCGCCGCCAGCGGGCCGTAGCACATGGCGGAGATGATGATCAGCGCGACGATCAACGCCACGATCATCGGTTTATTGATCAGCTGGATGTCGGCTTTTGACGGATACCCAGCCAGGGTCACTGCGCCACGCAGGGCCGCTTCGTCAAAGCCGTCGAGCTTCACGTCACCGACGCTCACCTGCACACCGCTGCCGGTCGGGGCCGCTTCGCTGTTGTACGGCAGGCCCTGTTTGACCAGGAAGGTTTTGACCTTGTCGCACGGGCTATCAAATTTCGCCTTGCCCACCGGGTCGAACTGGAAGGTGCAGGTGGCCGGGTCGGCCAGCACGGTGATCGGTGCCTGACGGCTGGCCTGGTCGATGGCCGGGTTGGCGTAGTGGGCGATGGACTTGAAGATCGGAAAGTACAGTGCAGTCGCCAGCAGCAGGCCGATCATCAGCACCGGTTTGCGTCCGACCTTGTCCGACAGCCAGCCAAAAAAGATGAAGAACGGCGCGCCAATGATCACGCTGACAATCAGCAGGCTGTTGGCCAGGGCCGGGTCCATTTTCAGGAACTGCGTGAGGAAGAACAGCACGTAGAACTGCGCGGCATAGAAGGTCACCGCTTGCCCGGCGTTGATGCTGAACAGGGCGATCAACACTACTTTAAGGTTTTCCCATTTGCCGAAGGAATCGCGCAGCGGCGACTTGCAGAGTTTGCCTTCCTCTTTCATTTTCACGAACGCAGGCGACTCGTGCAGGCTCAGGCGAATCCAGGTGGAAATGCCCAGCAGCACGATCGAAAACAGAAACGGAATACGCCAGCCCCAGACTTCGAACTGGTCGCCGGTGAAGTAACGGCAGCCCAGCACCACCAGCAGCGACAGCAGCAAGCCGAGGGTGGCGGTGGATTGAATCCAGCTGGTGTGGAAGCCGCGCTTGCCGATCGGTGCGTGTTCGGCGACGTAAGTGGCAGCGCCGCCGTACTCACCGCCCAGCGCCAGGCCCTGGAGCATGCGCAGCACCACGAGGATTATCGGCGCGGCGATACCGATGCTCGCGTAGGTCGGCAGCAAGCCGACGCAGAAGGTCGCCAGGCCCATGAGGACGATGGTCGCGAGGAACGTGTATTTACGCCCGATCATGTCCCCCAAGCGTCCGAACACCAACGCACCGAACGGGCGCACGATGAAGCCGGCGGCGAAGGCCATCAGCGCGAAGATGAACGCCGTGGTGTCGTTGACCCCGGCAAAGAACTGTTTGCTGATGACCGCCGCGAGGGCGCCGTAGAGGAAAAAGTCGTACCACTCGAACACCGTCCCCAGGGACGAGGCGAAGATGACTTTCTGGGTTTCCTGACTGGTGCCCGCGCTGCGGACGGCTTCCAGGGGCTGAACATGTTCTGACATATCGGTATCCCTCACAGTGATTGTTTTTGTTGTTCCACTGTCGGCGCCAGCCTTGTGGGCGGGTGCCGCTACTGTCAATTCGACGCTACCTGCATCGATTTCTTTTCCGTAACACGCTCACTACTGTAGGAGCTGGCGAAGGCTGCGATCTTTTGATCTTTCAGCGCTTTAAAGGGCGCCAAAAGATCGCAGCCTTCGGCAGCTCCTACAGGGATTGCGTGTTGCTTCAGGCCGGTGTGACCTGTTGTTTTTCGGGGGGCACGCTCCTTGTGTTGGGGTTGAGGATCAGCTGCGCCGCTTTCTCGGCGATCATTAATGTCGGCGAGCAGGTGTTGCCCGAGGTGATACGCGGCATGATCGAAGCGTCGGCGATGCGCAGGCCGGGGATGCCATGCACGCGCAGTTCAGCGTCGACTACTGCGTCCGCGTCGTTGCCCATCCGGCAGGTGCCCACCGGGTGGAAAATGGTGGTGCCGATCCGGGCGGCGGCTTCGTGCAATTGCTGTTCGCTCTGCAAGCTGTCGCCGGGCAGGTATTCCACCGGTTTGAACGCTTGCAGGGCGGGGGCGGAAACGATGCGGCGAGTCAGGCGGATCGCGTCGGCTGCCACACGCAAGTCTTCCGGGTGGCTCAGGTAATTGGGCTGAATCAGTGGCGCTTCCCGCGGGTCGGCGGAGCGAATGTCTATGCGCCCACGGCTTTGCGGGCGTAGATCGCAGACCGACGCGGTGAAGGCGGGGAAGGCGTGCAGCGGTTCGCCAAAGCGCTCCAGCGACAGGGGTTGCACGTGGTATTCGAGGTTCGCCGAGGTCTGCTCGGGTCCCGAACGGGCGAAGGCGCCGAGTTGGCTTGGGGCCATGGACAATGGGCCGCTGCGGTCATACAGATAACGCAGGCCCATGCCCATCTTGCCCCACAGCGTGCCGGCGATCTGGTTCAGGGTGCGGGCGTTTTCCAGTTTGTAGATCAGCCGCAGTTGCAGGTGGTCCTGCAGGTTGCCGCCCACGCCGGGCAGTTCATGGGCAACGCCGATACCGAGTTGTTGCAGCAGCGGGCGAGGGCCGATGCCGGAACGCTGGAGGATGCCCGGTGAACCGACGGAGCCGGCACACAGGATGATTTCCTTGCGCGCCTTGAAGGTTTTCGCCTTATCTTGCCAACGGGCGCTGATCGCCGAGGCACGGCCGTTTTCCAACAGCACGCGGTCGACTTCAACATCAGTCAGCACCGTGAGGTTGGTGCGGTGGCGGACCGGTTTGAGAAACGCCTTGGCCGCGTTCCAGCGCACCCCGGCTTTCTGGTTGACCTGGAAATAGCCGCAGCCTTCGTTGTCGCCCTGGTTGAAGTCATCGATGCTGGCAATGCCGCTTTGTTCGGCAGCAGTGCGGAAGGCATCGAGAATCGGCCACGACAGACGTTGCCGCTCGATCCGCCATTCGCCAGCGGCGCCGTGAAACTCCGAATCGCCGGCAAAATGGTTTTCGCTCTGTTTAAACAGTGGCAGCACGTCTTGCCAGCCCCAGCCGGAATTACCCTCGGCCGCCCAGCTATCGTAGTCACCAGCCTGGCCGCGCATGTAGATCATGCCGTTGATCGAGGAACAGCCGCCGAGCACCTTGCCGCGCGGGTAGCTCAGGGCGCGGCCTTGCAGGCCCGGTTGCGACTCGGTCTTGAAACACCAGTCGGTGCGCGGGTTGCCGATGCAGAACAGGTAACCCACGGGGATATGAATCCACGGATAGTTGTCGCGGCCGCCGGCTTCGAGCAGCAACACGCGGTGCTGCGGGTTGGCCGACAATCGATTGGCCAGCAAACACCCGGCCGGCCCGGCGCCGACCACGATGTAGTCGTATTCATCAAGGGAAGTCTGCATCCCTGACCTCGTATTGTTGTTCTTGTTGTCGGTCATCCTAGTTGTTAGCTTTCGTTAAAAGAATGTTAGTTTTTGCGCAGCTGCTGTGCGTTTTTAAACAGCGTTATTAACGGCATAACGTCAAGGATGGTTCATGTTCGACTGGAATGACCTGCGGTTTTTTCTCGAATTGCAGCGCAGCGGCCGCTTGCTGACCGCCGCCCGCCGCTTGAACACCACCCACGCCACCGTGGCCCGGCACATCGAGGCCATCGAAAAAAGCCTCGGCACCGCGCTGTTCGTCCAGCATGCCCAAGGCTACGAATTGACCCCGGCCGGCGAAGCGCTGCTCAAGCACGCCGAGGCCATGGAAAACGTCGCGTTGCTGGCTCAGGAAGAAATCACCCAATCCACCGCGCCGCTGGGCAAGATCCGCGTCGGGGTGACGGAGGGGCTGGGCATCATGTTCCTCGCCAGCCGCATGAACGGCTTGTTCGAACGCTATCCTGGGCTGGAAGTGGAACTGGTGGCGGTGCCGCGCTTCGTCAGCATCCTCAACCGTGAAGCGGAGATCAGCATTCACCTCGAACGCCCGGCCGCCGACATGCTGGTCACCCGCAAACTCACCGACTATCGACTGGCGCTCTACGCCAGCCAGGCCTATCTGGACCGCTCGCCACCCCTGCGCAGCCGTGAAGACCTCGGCCGCCATGCGTGGATCGGTTACGTCGACGACTTGCTGTTCAGCCAGGAACTGATGTTCCTCAACAGCTTCTGCCGCAACCCCCAGGTGGTGTTTCACAGCACCAGCGTCATCGCTCAACAACAGGCCGCGCGCTCGGGCCTCGGCATCGCGGTGCTGCCGTGCTACATGGCCAGCGCCGATCCTGAACTGGTGCCGTTGCTACCGGACGAAAGCATCCAGCGCAGTTATTGGATCAGTACCCGGCGCGAGCTGCACAAGTCGGTGCGGCTGCGGGTGTTGTGGGATTACGTGGTGGAGTTGTGTGAGCGTGAGCAGGCTCTGCTGCGAGGCTCCATTCCTTTGTAGGAGCGAGCGGTGCGGCGATCCGACTTGCCTGCGAAGGCGTCAGGTCTGGCACACCGCGTTATCGTTCTTCGCGGGCTAGCCTCGCTCGGGTAATGGAATCTTGAGTCAGTGAGAAACCTGTGGCGAGGGAGCTTGCTCCCGCTTGAGTGCGTAGCACTCACAAAAATCGGCGATTGTTCAGATTTTGGGGCCGCTACGTAGCCCAGCGGGAGCAAGCTCCCTCGCCACAGAGTGTTCAATGGTGCTGGTCAACAGGAATCGACAGCGTCGCCCGCAACCCACCTTCCGGTGGGTTGACCAGGGTAATCCGCCCACCCAGCTGCGTCGCGATGGTGTTGACGATGGCCAGCCCCAGGCCCGCGCCGCCGGTGTTTCCACGGCTGTAAAAGCGTTCGAACAATCGTGCGCGATCCGCTTCGTCGATGCCCGGTCCCTGGTCCTGGACGCTCAAATTGTAGAACCCGTCGTCCTGACTCAGTTGCACGGTGATGACGCCATTCTCCGGCGAAAAATTCGCCGCGTTGGTGACCAGGTTGTTCAGGGCGATGTCGATGGTGCCGGCGTCGGCGAGGACTTTGAAAGGCCGGTCCTCGGCGTCGAAAGCCAATTCCAGGTTCCTGCTCAGCAGCCAGGGTGTGAGCTGGGCCAGGCTGGCGCGCACGGTTTCACTCAGGTCGATGCTGTGCAGCACCGGCGTCACGGCCTTGGGTTCGAGACGGGCCATGGTCAGCAATTGATTGACCAGACGGCTGGCGCGGTCGACCCCGGCAATCAGAAACGCCAGGGACTCACGACGCTCCTGTTCCGTGCCGGCTTCCAGCAGGTTTTGCGCATGCACCCGCAACACGGCCAGTGGCGTGCGTAATTCGTGGGCGGCGTCGGCGATGAAGCGTCGCTCACGACCCAGCACCTCTTGAATTTGCGCGAGCATCCGATTGAGCGCCGCTTGCATCGGTTCCAGTTCGCTGGGCAACGGGGTCAGTTGCAACGGCTCCAGAGAACCGCTGTGCCGTGCCCGCAACGTTGCCGCCATATCGGCCAGGGGTTTGAGCCCCCAGCCAATGGCCAGCCAGACCATGGCCGCCAGCATCAGGCTGCCCAGCACATTGGGCCACAGGGTGTGACGCACGATCCGGTCGACCAGGTCTGCACGCACGTCGTCCCGTTCACCGACCCAGATGCGCAGGTCATTCTGTTTGTCTTCGAGCACGAACACCCGCCAATGACGGCTGCTCAAATCCACCACATCGCTGAAACCATGTGTCGTCGGCGGCACGGTGAAGGAGGGGGCGCTGGCGGTGTGCACCAGCACTTCGCCTTTGCTATTCCACACCTGAAAGGCAATTTTGCCTTCATAGGGGTGACCATCAACGCCCGGCACCGCTTCACTCAAGGCCTTGTTGAACGCTTGATACAGTTCGGCGTGTTCATGGCTGGCCAGCGGCATGCGCATCACACCCTGCAGCAGCCGGGCGTTCTGCGCCAGTTGGGCGTCGTAGACTTCGGCGATTTCGTGATTGCTGTCGTGCAGGTTGAACACGCTGAGGATTGCCAACCCCGTCAGCATCAGGCCGATGATCAGCGTCAGGGTACGCCGCCGGATTGAAGTCATCGACGCTCCTCCACCAGATAACCCACTCCACGAATGGTGCGGATCAGGTCGGTGGAGAACTTCTTGCGCAAGTGATGGATGTGCACTTCCAGGGTGTTGCTTTCGGCTTCTTCGTTCCAGCCGTAAAGCAGTTGCATCAGGTGATCGCGGGTCATGACCCGGCCCGGAGGCGAGAGCAATTCATGGAGCAGTTGATATTCCTTGGGCGTCAGCGCCACCGGCTCACCCAGATAACTGACTTGCTGGGTGCCGGGGTTCAGACTGATGCCGGCGTGTTCGATCAGCACTTGGGCGCGACCGGCACTGCGGCGCAACAAAGCCCGCAGGCGAGCCTTGAGTTCGGCCAGGTCGAAGGGCTTGATCAGGTAATCGTCGGCGCCGGCATCCAGCCCGGCGATGCGGTCTTCGGTGGCGTCCCGGGCGGTGAGGATCAGCACCGGCAGGTTCGAGCCGCTGGCACGCAAGCGGCGCAACACTTCCAGACCGTCCATGCGCGGCAGGCCGAGGTCGAGCACCGCCACATCGAAGGTTTCGCTGAGCAGTGAATGCAAGGCGTTGCTGCCGTCCTGCAGCCAGTCGACGGTGTAACCCTCACGGCCCAGGGCCTGATGAATGCCCTCGCCAAGGGCCACGTCATCCTCGATCAGTAATAAGCGCACACGGGACTCCTGTCAGTCGAGTTTCTTGTTCACGTCACCCAGTAATGCTTCGATCTCTTTGCGACGCCCGGCGTCGGCGCTTTCCCGGCCAGGACGGGGCGCGGCGTGCAGGGCTTTTTGCAGTGCATCCCGAGCTTCACCATAGCGCTTTTGACGGTAAAGGTGATCACCCCGGGGGGAGTATCGAAGGCGATTCTTAACGAAGTCTGAAGGTTATCTTCAGATTGTCTTAAGACTGGACAGGCAGGGTGGCGCCGGTCGGTTCGACGAAACCGGATCCAGGCTGCACGAAATGAGTCGGCAGCCGCCACCGATCTTCAAGAGGCTCTGTATGACCCGAGATTCAGCAGTACACCGGTATGGAAAACTCTCGATCACCTTGCACTGGCTGATGCTGGCGCTGTTCGTCGGCGTTTATGGCTGCATCGAGATCAAAGGACTACTGCCCCGTGGAAATGATTTGAGGGGCCTTTTCCTGGGGCTTCACGGCTTATTCGGATTGAGCATTTTTGCGTTGGTCTGGATCCGCCTGCTCGGGCGCCTCACGCCCCGGCCACCGATTACCCCGGCCCTGTCAACCTGGCAGACCGGCGTCTCGCACCTCATGCACCTGGCGCTGTATGTGCTGATGATTGCAACACCGCTATTGGCCTGGTTGATGCTGGCCGCCGGTGGCAAGCCAATGCCGTATTTCGATTTCTTCCTGCCGGCGCCCGTGGCGGTTGATCCCGTGCTGGCCAAGCAATTCAAACATTGGCATGAGTGGCTCGGCAGTGCCGGCTACTGGCTGATCGGTTTGCACGCGGCGGCGGGGTTGGTCCATCACTACTGGGTTCGCGACAACACGCTCACGCGTATGCTGCCCAAGGGCTTTGGTGCGGGTGTCAACGAGCGTCAGCGATAAGTTTCCCTGGGCGTTCGGGTTGCCTCGAACACTGCGTTATCGTTCATCGCGAGCCTGCTCGCGATGAAGCCATCACCGTTACCTCAAACCTTGCCCGCTTGCTCTTCCAGCTGATCCGACTCAAACAACTTCGCCAGTTCCGCTCGCGCTTCCTGTGCGGTTTGCATCACCTTGGCCGCATCGTCATACACCGCGTGCTGAGCCTCCAGCACCTGTTCGTCGTGATGAGTAAAGCGTTTGATCCGTGCATCCGCCTGGGCTTGGGTCAGCCCCAGTCCTACCAAGGTGCGCCGGGTCATTTCCAGGCTGGAGTAATAGGTTTCCCGCACTGCCTGCGCCCCGACATCCACCAAGCGGTGCACATGCTGACGGTTACGGGCGCGGGCGATGATCTTGATGTGCGGATAAAGCTTGTGCACCACCTCGGCCGTCTTGATGTTGGTGTCCGGATCATCGGTGGCGATCACAAAGAACTCCGCTTGCTCGACCTTGGCCGCGCTGAGGATTTCCGGGCGCATCGGGTCGCCGTAGAACACTGGCACACCGCCGAAGCTGCGGGACAGTTCGATGGTTTCCACCGAGGTGTCGAGGGCGATGAACTTGATGTTCTGCGCCCGTAGAATCCGTGCCACGATCTGACCCATACGACCCATGCCCGCGATGACCACGCGGGGCGTGTCGGCGTCGATTTCACGGAACTTCTGCGGTACCTCCACCGGTTGCACCTTGGGTTTGACCAGCCGTGCGCAGGCCAGCAGCAACAGCGGCGTCAGCGCCATCGACAGGGTGATGGTCAGCACCAGCAAGTCGTACAGGCGCGGTTCGAACAAGCCCTGGTCCCGACCGATCTTGAACACCACGAAGGCAAACTCACCACCGGCCGCCAGCACGATCCCCAAACGAATCGCATTGACCTTGCCCAACCCCCCGGCCAGTCGACCGACGACAAACAGCAGCGGCAGCTTGATGGCGATCAGCAGCACGGTCAGCCCCAGCACCACGACCGGCGCACTGAGCAGCAGACTCAAATTGGCGCCCATGCCGACGCTGATGAAAAACAACCCCAGCAGCAGACCCTTGAACGGTTCGATCTGCGCTTCCAGTTCGTGACGGTATTCGGAGTCCGCCAGCAGCAAACCGGCGAGGAACGCGCCGAGTGCCATGGACACGCCGACCAGGTCCATCAGCCACGCCGTGCCGATCACCACCAGCAAGGCGGTGGCAGTGGACACCTCCGGCAGACCGGTCTTGGCCACTACGCGAAACACCGGGCGCAACAGATAACGCCCGCCGATCACCACCACCGCGATGCTGCCCAGCACCCGCAAGCCATGGTTCAAATCTTCGGCCGCGCTGCTGGTGTGATCACCGCCGGCCAACAACGGCACCATCGCGATCAACGGGATCGCGGCGATGTCCTGGAACAGCAAAATCGCGAATGCCAACCGCCCATGGGGGCTGGTCAGCTCCTTGCGCTCGGCCAGGCTTTGCAAGCCAAACGCGGTCGACGACAACGCCAGGCCCAGGCCCAACACAATGGCGCTGTTCAGGGACTGGCCGAACACGAACAACGCCAGCACGCCAATCACCGAACCGGTCAACAGTACCTGCGCCAGGCCCACGCCGAACACCGATTTGCGCATCACCCACAAACGTCGCGGCGATAGCTCAAGGCCGATGATGAACAGCAACAACACCACCCCGAGTTCGGAGATGTGGCTGACGCTTTGTGGATTACCGATCAAGCCCAGCACCGACGGCCCGATGATTACCCCGGCAAACAGATAGCCGAGCACCGCCCCCAGTTGCAGGCGCTTGGCCAAGGGGACGGTGAGCACCGCCGCGAATAAAAAAACAACAGCGGCTTGTAACAGGTTGCCTTCGTGGGGCATGGGAAACTCCAAAAACTCGATACGGCGGGGGCGCACAGGATAAAGGCTGGAGCCGGATGCGTCAGCCATGAACGAAAATGTTTGGGCCTTGCGATGGCAGTTTTGCAGGCACCCAAGATGTCGTTACATTTAGCATCAATTAGTGACATTCATAGGATAAGCTGATCAAACTGTTCGTTCCCGAGTGCGTACCATGGCCATCAACTTCGACCTTAACGATCTGCAAGCCTTTCGCGCTGTGGTGGAGCAGGGCAGCTTTCGCAAGGCCGCGGACACCGTACGCATCTCCCAACCAGCCCTCAGCCGGCGGATCGAAAAGCTCGAAGACGCTCTGGGCGTCAAATTGTTCGAGCGCACGACTCGCCGAGTCAGCCTGACTCAGGCCGGGCGTGGTTTCATGCCCAGCGTCGAGCGCCTGCTGGATGACCTTGACGTGGCGCTACTGGGCATCAGCGAAGTCGCCTCGACCCGGCTCGGGCATGTCACCGTCGCCTGTGTGCCGTCGGCGGCGTACTACTTCATGCCGCGCGTGATCGCCCACTACCATCGGCAATTTCCGCGGATCAAGGTCAAGGTGCTCGATTCCAGCGCTCACGAGGTATTGAGTGCCGTGGTCAACGGTGAAGCGGACTTTGGCCTGAGCTTCATGGGCACCCTGGAGGCCGAAGTCGATTTCGAGCCGCTGGTGCAGGAAGGTTATGTGGTGGCGTGCAGACGAGATCACCCCTTTGCGGGACGCAGCAGCGTGACGTGGGATGAGTTTTATCAGCAGGATTACATCTCGCTGGACAAGACTTCGGGCAATCGCTTTTTGCTGGATCAAGCGCTGACTGGCGTGGTGCCGCAGCGGCCGAGCATCTGCGAAACCCGCCATGTGACAACCATGATCGGTCTGGTGGAGGCCGGGTTGGGTGTGGCTGCCGTGCCGTTAATGGCGATGCCGGCGGCGGATCATCCGATCCTGACGCGGGTACCGTTGACCGATCCGCAGGTAATGCGCAGTGTTGGTTTGATCAAGCGCCGGGGTCGTACGTTAACCCCGGCGGCATTGGCGTTGGAGCGCCTGGTGGTGGAAATGAAAATCCAGCAACCTTCGGTCAGTGGCTGACTGAGTCCAGCCCCGTAGCTTTTACGTCCGGCTGGGCTGCGGTGGAGGCCAGGTACTCAAGCAGCGCCTTGGCCTCGGCCGGGTGTTGCGCATCGACCGGAATACCGGCGGCGAAACGGGTGACCGATTGCACCGATTCCGGAATTTTCGCCACAAAACTCACCCCAGGCACTGGTAGCAATTCGCTGACCTGCTGGAAGCCCAGTTGATAATCGCCGGTGGCAACCACCGAGCCCACCGGGATTTTCGGGATCATCTTCGATTTGGGTTTGAGCTGGTTTTCGATGCCCAGACGCTTGAACAGTTGATCCTCGATATACACGCCGCTGGCACTGTCGGAGTAGGCGACTGACTTGGCGTCGAGCAAGGCTTTTTTCAGGCCTTCCACCGAGCTGATGTCCGGCTTCGGCGCACCTTCACGCACCACCATGCCGATCCGCGAATCCGCCAGTTCGACCCGTGAAGCGGGATCGACTTTGCCTTGCTTGATCAGGTCGTCGAGGGCATAGCCGACCATGATGACCACGTCGGCTTTCTCACCGCGGGCCAGACGATTGGGAATCGCTTCCGGGGCTTTTCCCATGGATGGACCGAGGGCGGTGTCCAGGGTGTTGCCGCTAGACTCGGCGAATTTCGGACCGAGGATTTTGTAGGCCGCAGTGAAACCACCGGAGGTCATTACACGGATTTCTTCAGCCTGGGCGATCGAACTCAGACCGAGACTGGCCACCAGGGCCAGGGCGGTGAAGTTGAAAAACCTTTTCATCAAATAGCTCTCGCAGTTAGAGGTTGGGTGGTTCACGACACGGCCGGTTGCAGACGGCCAGAGGCACGGCGATAGAGAAACAGCGTCGCGCACAGGGCACAGAACGCGGCGAAACTCATCCAGTAACCGGGTGCGGCCTTATCGCCGGTGTACTGGATCAGGAAGGTCGATATGGCCGGTGTGAAACCGCCGAACACCGCCGTCGCCAAGCTATAAGCCAAAGAGAAACCTGCGACCCGAACCTCGACCGGCATGATTTCCGTCAGCGCGGCGATCATCGCGCCGTTGTACAAGCCATAAATGAACGACAGCCACAGCAGCACCAACAGCATGTTGATGAAGCTCGGTGCTTGCACCAGATAAGTCAGCGCCGGGTAGGCCGTGGCCAACGTCAGCAACGCCATGGCGATCAGTACCGGGCGACGACCGATGCGATCCGAAAGCGCACCGCCAATCGGCAACCAGAAAAAATTCGAAACGCCCACCAGCAAGGTCACCAACAGCGCATCGGAGGTATTCAGGTGCAGCACGGTTTTGCCGAAGGTCGGCGCGTACACGGTGATCAGATAGAACGCAGTAGTGGTCAGGGCGACCATCATCATCCCGGCGAACACGATGACCCAGTTCTGTCCCAGGGTGCGGAACACGTCGCCCATGCTTGGCCGATGTTTGCGGGCGGCGAACTCTTCGGTTTCTTCTAGGTTACGGCGCAGGAAGAAGATGAAAGGCACGATCATGCAGCCGACGAAAAACGGAATCCGCCATCCCCAATCGGCAATCATCGTCGGCGCCATCCATTGGTTCAGACCATAGCCCAAAGCCGCCGCGATGATGATCGCCACCTGCTGGCTCGCTGATTGCCAACTGGTGAAGAAACCTTTGTTGCCGGGAGTGGCGATCTCCGCGAGGTACACCGATACACCGCCCAGTTCCGCACCGGCCGAGAAGCCTTGCAACAATCGGCCGATCAGCACGATGGCCGGGGCGAACAGCCCGATGGTTTCGTATCCGGGCACCAGCACAATCAGAATCGTACCGCTGGCCATGATCGACAGGGTGACGATCAGCCCCTTGCGGCGCCCCACATCATCGATGTAAGCGCCCAGTATCACGGCGCCCAACGGACGCATCAGGAAGCCGGCGCCGAACACCGCGAACGTCATCATCAGGGACGCAAACTCGCTGCTGGCAGGGAAAAATACGGCAGCGATCTGCGTGGCATAGAAGCCGAAAAGGAAGAAATCGAATTGCTCGAGGAAGTTGCCCGAGGTCACTCGGAAAATCGCACTGGTCCGGGAGCGACCGGAATGGATTGATGCTGTCATTGACGTGTACTCCACCGCTTTTATGACGTGCACTGCCTGGACGCGGTGCACGGTTCTTATTGGGGTGGATAGTGGAGCAGGGGCATCGATATGTTAATTGCATAGTTGGTATGTATTGATGCATGAAGCGGATCAATACTACCGACCCAGAGACGCGGCGTTTGCCCAAGGCTATTCGCTGTGAACGCGTATCGGGCTGATGTTCCCCAACCGATACTGATTATTCCCACTGCGCTTGGCCTCATACATCGCCAGATCGGCAATGTGAATCAACCGGTCCATGCTCGGCGCATGGTCCGGGAACACCGCCACGCCGAGACTGCTGCCGATGTGGCGCTGGTCGTTGCCGATGGTCACTGGCGGTGCGAGTTCGATGAAGATTTTCTGGCAGATGCTGCGGGCTTCGTCTTGCAGGCTGTTGCCTTGGGGAAGGCCCTGGAGGATGACCACGAATTCGTCGCCGCCGATTCGGGCGACGGTGTCGGTTGAGCGCAGGATTCTCTTCAGGCGTGTCGCGGTGGTGATCAGCACGCGGTCGCCGGCCGCATGGCCATAGTGGTCGTTGATCGCCTTGAACCCATTGAGGTCGACAAACACCAGTGCCACCCGCGTGGTGCTGAGGCGGGCCTGTTCCAGGGCATCGGACAGGCGTTCTTCGAGCACCAGGCGATTGGGCAGGCCGGTCAACGGGTCGTAATGGGCCAGGTGTTGCAGGTAACTGGCGGAGGCTTTTTCTTCGGTGATGTCGCGTACCACACCCATCATCTTGATCGTTGCGTCATGCTCATTCTTGACCACATTGCCGGTTTCCCGCAGCCAGCGGATGCTGCCATCCGGCCAGACCACGCGGTATTCCTCGTCGTGGTTTTCGCCGGTTTCAAGGCAACGCAGTTCACCGGTGCGGACCTTGACCCGGTCGTCCGGGTGTACGCAGGAACAGAACAGTGCGTAGGAGGGCGTCACCTCGCCGATCTTGAACCCGAACATGCCGTAGATCGCATCTGACCAATAGAGCTTGTCGGTATCGACCTCCCAGTCCCAGGTGCCGATGCGGGCGAAGTATTGGCTGCGTTTGAAGCGTTCGGCGTCGCCTTCCTGGTGGATGTTTTGTCCCTCGGTGAGGCTGTCGATCAGCGCACGGCACTCGGTCAACTGCTTTTGCAGCGAACGATCGCGCCAGATCAGCGCGACGATCAGGGCAAGGGTAAGTGAGCCGATGGTGACGTCGGTCCAGAGCTGACTCATTGAGGAATTGCGCTCATGGCGTATCGAACCGTGGGGGAGATGGCGGGTATATTAAGGCGCTGTACGAAAAACTGCCTGCGTGTCGATCATGCTGCGTTAAAAACAGGCTCGGAATGCTCATTTACAACCCGTAAACTCCGTTTCTTCGCCTGTTTTTGCCTGATCGACACTCGGCGACTTTTCGTACAGACCCTGGCAAGCAGGAGGTGGGTCAGCGCGCCACTGACGGTTGGGTCGTGACCGAGACGGTGAAGGTCACGACAAACAGCACGACGAGTACCCAGAACATCACCATGACTGTCAGCATGACGACCTTCAGGCTTTGATAAAGCCAGCGCAACCAATGGCCTTCGGGTTTTGCTTCTGAGCGGGTTTTGAGTACGCCTTTCAGATAGAAGCCGAGGAGGGCCAGCAGTGCGCCATCAATCAACAGCGCAGGCAGGCCGGCTTCGGGGAAAATGCTTCCCCACCGATAGAATGACGACCGGCTCAGGAACACCACATAACAAATGAGGCTGCCGTAGGGGATGGCTCTCCACCATTTACCGGCCAGCGCTCCGACCATCAGGCACATAATCACCATGAACGGGTTGAGGAGAATATTGATCATCCACTCCAGTACGTTGGGGAAGTAGCCCGGGGAATGGATGCTGCGCCAGATGTGTTCAAACATTGTTCAGGCTCCTGCCTTCTATGGAGTAAGTGCTGCTTCGGTGCTTCCGTGCCGCTGCACGGTATCGGCGTATTGTCGGGTTACATAAGTCCTGTTGTGTAAATTTGGGTCTGTACGAAAAGTCGCCGAGTGGCGATCAGGCAGTTTTCGTATAGTGCCCAGTTCACGACCACTGCCGGATGCAGAGCGAAATGGTTGCCAATGGCCTGCATTTCTGGAAAGCGGTGAATTGCTGGAAGTGCTGACGCGGGATGATTGATGGGCGTGTGGCAATAGACCGTCCAACATTTTGGGGGCAGATCAGATTGGTGTACGCCTTCAATTCCACGGGTGTATCCGGTTGGCGTAGCTGCCGAAGGCTGCGATCTTTTGATCTTTGGCGGCAGTTGAATCATTAAAGATCAAGAGATCGCAGCCTTCGGCAGCTCCTACATTGGGATCGGCGCAGTTTCATGATCGTTCCCACCGCCCCAATTGCAGGCGCTTAGCCAAGGGGACGGTCAGCACCGCCGCGAACAAAAAGACGACAGCGGCTTGTAAAAGGTTGCCTTCGTGGGGCACGGGAAACTCCAAAAACTCGATACGGCGGGGGCGCACAGGATAAAGGCTGCGACGAGACGCGTCAGCCATGAACGTACGACGTTGTTGGCTGACACACCGTTATCGCGAGCAGGCTCGCGATGGCGATCTCACTATTACGCCATTGCCACTTCAAACCGTCTGAAACAATCAGCCACGGCGGGCTGATTGATATTGTCCACCGTTCGAGTAAAACGCATAGGGTGTTTGAGTGACTGGATGTCAGGAGCGACTCGTTGGAAAAGAAACCCCTCTACCGCAAGATCAACACTCGTACCTGGGGTGTTCGGCTGAATGATTACTCGGGTGAGTACAGGCATCAGCGCCATACCAAAGCCGAAACCCACAGTGAGTCGTCACGCGGTTCGATGCATGGCACTCGTCGGCATGGATTCGATTACACACCATTGTTCCGGTTCCTGCTGTCCCGCGTCGGCCGGCAATGGGATGAGGTTTTTAGCGAAGCGGTGGCTCGCCTGGATCGACCTGAGCCGGTGTTCTGGATGGTTGCCCTGCATGAAAAGGACAGGCAGGAGCAGGTGCGACTGGGGGAGTCGAGCTATTTCAGCGGTTTGTATGTCGATGATCAGGGCTGTCTGCAGATCGTCAATCCTGAACTGACGGCTGAGTACATGACCCCTTTCTGCCCTTGTTGCACCCACACCTTTAACGGCATTCCTTTTGGCCAACCCAAGGAGTGAACGGATTAATCGACCCGGCTTGCCAATAGCCCGCATTTCTGGGAAAACGGCGCCCATCAAGCCCGCTCGGGCAAGCGCACAGATAGAGTGAATGTAATGAATGATGAGTTGCAGGTAATCGACCTTGAAGTGGGCGACGGCAAAGCTGCCGTCAAAGGCGCGCTGATCACCACCCAATATCGCGGTTGGCTGGAAGACGGCACTGAATTCGATTCTTCCTACAGCCGGGGCAAACCGTTTCAGTGCGTGATTGGCACGGGGCGGGTGATCAAGGGCTGGGACCAGGGAATCATGGGCATGCAGGTCGGCGGTAAGCGCAAGCTGCTGGTGCCGGCGCACCTGGCCTACGGCGAGCGCTCGATGGGGGCGATTACGCCGAATTCGAATCTGATTTTCGAGATTGAATTGCTGGAAGTGCTGACGCGGGATGATTGATGGGCGTGTGAGTTGAAATGATCAACCCCGCTGTCTCTGAGAGGAGAGAGCGGGGTTTTTGCTATCTGTGGCGAGGGGGCTTGCCCCCGTTGGGTTGCGCAGCGACCCTGAAACCTGCACATGCGGCGTGTCAGGGAATCTCCACTCGCCAGTTTTGCGGCTGCTGCGCACCCGAGCGGGAGCAAGCTCCCTCGCCACAATTCAGTGTTCGGTTCGCGGAAAAAATGTTCTTTTGCCTAAACGGCGAATCAGGTGAATGCCTCAATATCATCAAGGGTGTCCGCCACAATCCCTTCCAGGGAGGGAAATTTTTCCTTCACCTTCTCAAGGGCCGGGATGACAGCACCCACGTCCAGATCAACATGTCTGCGGGCTATGTGACCGAGCGCGGTGATGGCAGATGCTGCAACTGATTCGGACTCACTCTCGAGGTACTTCAGACAGGTGTTCCGAGCCCAGGTCTTGTCTTGTTCATTCAGGCCAATAGAAATCAATGCAGCAACAACGCTGGTTTCTACGTTGCTAGCTAGAAGTCTCGTCGCTTCCTCGTGGCTCATTGTTGGATCTTGGTAGCGGAGGCTCACTTTTTAACTCCCTGAATGTTGCCTTTATGATCGGTTTTTCCTGCCTTGATCAGAGCAGGTATGTCTGTTTTTCGAGCCATGAGCGTCCTTGTTTCATCTTTTGAAAGCGATGTGGACGCTATATCAACGGGCATTGGATAGATGTAGGACGGGTCTGAAACTCTGGCCGTTGTTTTTGATCGCTCCCTGACTTGCCAGCCCCGGCAATATCGGTAACCATGCCCGCCTAAATAGGGGTAGGGGGTATAGGTATGTCGCACATCCACGAACACAAAGACGATTTGCTCAATCGCGTCCGGCGCATTGCCGGTCAGGTCCAGGCGGTGGAGCGGGCGTTGGAGTCCGATGCCGAGTGCGCCAAAACCCTGCACCTGGTCGCGGCAATTCGCGGTGCGGTCAACGGATTGATGGACCAGTTCATCGACGCCCATGCCCGTGAACATGTGGCGCGTCCCGGCCTCAGCGACGAAGCGCGCGCCGAAGGCGTGGAAGACTTGTTGCAAGCCATCCGCCGTTACTCGAAATAGAGGCCCGCCCCATGACACTGACACCTGAGGCTTCGCGTTTTACCCACGATCACCTGTTTCTGGGCGCCGCCCACGATGAAAATGCGCGCCGCACGCTGTGGGTGGTGGCGCTGACGTTCGTGATGATGATTGGCGAGATTGCCGCCGGTTATATCACCGGCTCCATGGCGTTACTGGCGGACGGTTTTCATATGGCGACCCACGCCGTGGCCTTGGGCATAGCTGCGGCGGCCTACAGTTTTGCCAGGCGACACGCCAACAATTCGCGCTTCAGCTTCGGTACCGGCAAGGTCGGGGACTTGGCGGCGTTTGCTTCTGCCATGGTGCTGGGCCTGGTGTCGATCGGCATCGCCGGCGAATCGATCTTGCGGCTGTTTCAACCTATCACCGTGGCCTTCACCGAAGCGACGGTGATTGCGGTGGTGGGGCTGGTGGTGAATGTCGTCAGTGCATTGCTGCTGGCGGGCAACCATGGGGATCACGGCCATGATCATCACAACCATAACCACGGTCACCATCATCACGACAACAACCTGCGTTCGGCGTATGTCCATGTGCTGGCCGACGCATTGACTTCGGTACTGGCTATCGCGGCATTGTTGGCCGGGCGCTATTTGGGTTGGGTCTGGCTGGACCCGGTGATAGGCGTCGTCGGAGCCCTTGTTATCGCGAAATGGGCCTATGGATTGATGCGCGATAGCGCCGCGGTGTTGCTCGATACCACTGATGAGCACGTCGCTGCCGAAATTCGTGAGCTGCTCGAGTCGACGGACGATGTTCGCATCAGCGACCTTCACGTCTGGCAAGTCGGGCCCCAGGCGCGGGCGGCGATTGTCAGTGTCGTGGCTGCGGCGAGCGTCAGTGCCGACGCCATCCGCGAACGTCTGGCGCCGGTTCATGAGTTGTCTCACCTGACGGTCGAATATCGCAACGTTTGAGGTGTCTTTCAGGCAAAGAGCGGAATGCGCCCGTTAAGGGAAGGGCGGTAGTGCCAGGTCAACCGACCCAAAGCAGGTTTCATCGCCAGGATCTCAACCATCGTCGCGCGGGCGATACTCAAGGCCAGCGCCTGCCCCGGGCATTGATGACGGCCGGCGCCGAAGGTGAAGGTGCGGCGGTTTGGGCGCTCGAGCAGGAACGTATCGGGATCGTCATTAAGCTGCGGATCACGATTGGCCGAGGCCAGCAGCACCAGAATCACGTCGCCGGGGTTCAGGTTCACGCCGTCGATTTCGCAGGGCGCTGCGACGAAGCGGCGGGTGTTTTGCACCGAAGGATCGAAGCGCTGCACTTCGGCGATTAGCTCACCAATCTGAGTCAAATCGAGCTGCGGGTTGCGATTTAATGCCAGTAGCGCATTGCCGATCAGCCCGGCGGTGGCTTCACAGGTCTGGGAGAACAGGCCGATCAGGTTGGCGATCAAGGTTTCCGGGTCGGTCGAGGTGGCGAAGCGCTGCCTGATACCGGCGAGCAGGGTGCTTCGATTGTTCGGATCAGCCAGAAGCTCGATGAAATATCCCTTCAGCTGTTCTGCCGCAACATGGGCAGCGTCCAGTTGGGCCTGGTCGCTGAGGGGTGACAGGCAGGCGACGAAGTCAGCGGTCAGCTCGCTGATGGCCCGGCCCTGAGCCGGAGAAAAGCCCAGCAACGCCGCCACTACACAGACCGGCCCGCGAAACATCGCCGTGTACAACCCATCGGCGCCAGGGGTAATCAACCGAGCGGCTACCCGTTCGTTGACCTCGTTCACATCAATCAGCGCCAGCCCCGGCTCAATCGCCGCCCTCGGACAACGCTGCCGCTCACCCTCATTCATTCGCATCAACTGACCGAACACTTTACCGGCGATGCCCTGAGCAATCGCCTTGGGCACCGGCTCATGCGCCGGCCGCACATGGCAGTCCGGATGTGCGAGCACGGCGGCGACAGTTCGGGCGCTGCTGGCCACCCACAGTTTCAGTCCCTGATGAAAAACCAACCCACCCTCGGCACGCAGTTGCGCGTAATAGGGGTAAGGGTCGGCGTGAGTCGCAGCGATGATCGGGTCCATGGGTCGCAGCCTTATCGATGGTTGAAAAGTGTTGCTACTATCTCCAGTCCGAAAGGGCCTTGATTCGTCCGGGAGCGAAATATGAACGCAGAACAACATGACGTCGGCGTCTCTCAAGTGGCCGCAGCGATTGCAGAGCCTGCACGGACGAAAATCCTCTGCTCGCTGATGGACGGCCACGCCCGCACCAGCACCGAGCTGGCGGCGGTTGCCGAAGTCAGCGCCTCGACTGCCAGCGCGCACTTGGCAAAACTCAAGGAGTTGGCGCTGGTGCGTTTGCACGTTCAGGGTCGTCATCGCTATTACAGCCTCGCGGACAAACGTGTGGCCCAGGCACTCGAAGCACTGATGGTGATCGGCCAGAACGCCGCGCCGACGTTCAACCCGCGCACCCCGGACCGCCTGCAATTCGCCCGCACCTGTTACGACCACATGGCCGGCACGTTGGCGGTGGTGCTGCATGACCGGATGATCGACGCGGGATGGTTGCTGGACACCGATGAGCAGGCTTATCGATTGAGCGACAGTGGTGAAGCGTTGTTCGAAGGATTGGGCATCGACGTCAAAGACCTCGGCACCTTGCGCCGCCGCTTCGCCTGCCCGTGCCTGGACTGGAGCATGCGCCGGCCGCACCTGGGCGGTGCCTTGGGCGCGGCGTTGTTGCAAACGGCGATCAAACGTCAATGGGTGACGCAGGACCTGGACAGTCGTGCGCTGGCGTTGACAGCGGTGGGGCGCAAGGAACTCAGTCGCCGGTTCGCCGTTGAACTGCCGGTTCAGGGAACGATAGCGCCAGTCACGTCCACCGAGAACAGGCGCCGCGCGATCGCCAGTCCTGCGACTTAGCGACTGGTCGAGGCCATGAGTACTCCAAAGCCGGCGAAGGTCACGCCCGAGACTTTCGCGGCCAGCCAGGAACCCTTCGAGCTCGACAACCAGCCTTTGGCGGCGTTGGCGAGCAAGGCATAGCTGCCATGCACCAGGATCACCAGTACGCCGTAGGAGGCGACCAGCTTGATGAACTGGCTGTAGAAGTGCGCCGAAGTGTCGATGAATTGCGGGAACACTGCCAAAAAGAAAAACACCGCCTTGGGGTTCAGAAGCTGCATCGAAGCCGCTTCAAGGAAGCGATAACCCGGGCTTGAGGGGCGCGTTTCAGGCAGCGTGCTGAAACGATCCGAGCGCCAGCTTTTGTAGCCCAGGTACAACAAATAGGCAGCCCCTGCGTATTTCAATGCGGTAAAGGCATTCGCGGAGGTGCTGAGTATCAGGCCAACACTGGTGGCGCTGATGGCAGCGACCACAAACGCCCCCGACGCGATTCCCAGAATGCCCGGCACGGCCCCCCTCCAGCCGTGACGCACCGCGTTGGACAGGGTCAGGACCACACCAGGTCCCGGGCTCAAAATGGTCAGGGTGGCGAAGAGTACAAAGAGTCCATAACTGTTCAAGGCTTGCTCCGTCAGGTGGCATTGGTTGCGTGCTGGCAGATTGGCGTGGCGAGGAGGGCGTGACAAACGCTTTAATTACAGCGCATAGGTGACTAAATTAGACGCATGATCAATCCATTACCGCCTCTTAATGCTGTTCGCGCCTTCGCCGTTGCTGCTCGTCATCAGAGCTTCAGCCTGGCGGCCGAAGAGCTGCATGTCAGTCACAGCGCCGTCAGCCGGCACATCAAATTGCTCGAGGAGTACCTGGGTGTGCTGCTGTTCGAGCGGCGTATCCGTCAATCGGTGCTCACGCCAGCCGGACAGCGCTTCTATGAGCAGGTCAGCGCCGGGCTGTCGCAGATCGCCAATGCCGCCACTGCGCTCAAGCAGCATGCCTCGCTGCCTACCGTGAAGATCAATGTGCGTCCGTCCTTCGCCATGCTTTGGCTGACGCCCAGGCTGGCGGATTTCGTTGCGCAGTACCCCGGCATCAAGCCGCAGGTGATCACCCAGACCCAGGCACCCGATCAGGCACGCGACGGGTTCGATATCGTCATTCGCCGTGGTCGTGACGATTGGGCTCCGGCGATTGAGGCGCGAGCGCTGTTCGAAGACGAACTGTTGCTGGTCGCGGCGCCATCGCTGATCGAGCGCCTGCCACTTGAAGACCTCACGTCCCTGAGTCGGCATACGTTGCTGACTGCCAAGGCACGCCGCGAAGACTGGCACAATTGGGCCATGCACTTTGGTCAAGGCCAGTCAGCCACTCAGGTAACCCGACAGTTTGATCATATGCACCTGGTGCTTCAGGCCGCCGTGGATGGACAGGGCATTGCCCTGTGCCCGACCTCTTTGCTGGGCACCCACATCTCGAGCGGACGCCTGATCTGCCCGCTGCCCGAGTTGCGCATGCCGTTGCCGCGTTATTACTACGGTGTTGCGCCGGACGTGACGGCGCACACACGGATCTTTGTGGAGTGGTTGTTCGCCCGAATCGCTCAGGATGAGCTGAGTTGGCAAACACCTCGTGCCGTGACCGCTACGCCCTGAAATCCCAGACGATCTCCACCACCCGCACCGCCAGCACCAGGTAAACCAGAAACAGAATGATCTGAAACGAGGTGTGATACTGCAACCTGGACAGCCGGCGTATTCCGTCGCTGATATTGAGCAACATCAGCAGCGCTGACGTTGCAATCAACCCCCAACCGGCGAGGCTTGAAGCGAACAATCCCATGAACACGTGATGGCCGCCATGCAACGCGTTGGTGCCCGCCGCGAACAGCAAGGCGCACACCAGCAGGTTCTTGATGTTGTCGAACACTTGCGAGGTGAAGTCGGTGTCCAGCAAGGCCAGATATTTTCGCCAGAGTTTTCCCATGGTTTTGGTGGCACCTGTTGATGGCGGTTGCACGTGGCAAGTCTAGTGGCGTTTTGCACGAAACGCGGGCGAAAAAAAGCCCGGCCTTCAATGTGATGGCCGGGCTTTTGTGCTCAAACGGACAGTCGCCTCAGATCAAACCTTGACGATCCAGCCCGCTGGCGCCTCGATGTCGCCGGTCTGTACACCGGTCAGCTCTTTGTAGAGCTTCTGGGTGACCGGGCCGACTTCGGTTTCGCTGTGGAACACGTGCAGCTTGTCGTTGTAGCTGATGCCGCCGATCGGGGTGATCACCGCGGCAGTACCGCAAGCACCGGCTTCCTTGAAGTCGGACAGCTTGTCGATGAACACGTCACCTTCAACCACTTCCAGGCCCAGACGGGTCTTGGCCAGTTCGATCAACGACAGACGGGTGATGCCCGGCAACACCGAAGGGGAATTCGGGGTGACGAACTTGTTGTCGTGGGTGATCCCGAAGAAGTTGGCCGAGCCGACTTCTTCGATTTTGGTGTGGGTCATCGGGTCCAGGTAGATGGCGTCGGCGAAGTGCGCCTTCTTGGCCTGGGAGCCAGGCATCAGGCTGGCGGCGTAGTTGCCACCGACCTTGGCCGCGCCGGTGCCTTGTGGGGCGGCACGGTCGTAGCTGGAGATCTGGAAGTTGTGTGGGGTCAGGCCGCCCTTGAAGTAGGCGCCGACCGGGATGCAGAAGATCGAGAAGATGAACTCGGGGGCGGTACGCACGCCGATGTTGTCACCCACGCCGATCACGAACGGGCGCAGGTACAGCGCGCCGCCGGTGCCGTAAGGCGGGATGAAACGCTCGTTGGCGCGGACCACGTCCTTGCACGCTTCGATGAACTGTTCGGTGGACACTTGCGGCATCAGCAGACGCGCGCAGCTGCGTTGCATGCGGGCGGCGTTCTGGTCCGGGCGGAACAGGTTGATCGAACCGTCCTTGCAACGGTAGGCCTTCAGGCCTTCGAAGCACTGCTGGCCATAGTGAAGGGCAGTAGAGCCTTCGCTGATGTGCAGCACGTTGTCTTCGGTCAGGGTGCCTTTGTCCCACTCGCCATTACGCCAGTGCGACAGATAGCGCTTGTCTGTCTTGATGTAGTCAAAACCCAGCTTGTCCCAATTGATGCTTTCGTTACCCATGACACCCTCTATCACTTAACAACCGTCGAAACGGTTCAAGGCTTCTGACATTTTTCTGGATGGGGACAACAATACTTCATTCCGGGCCTAAATCGCAGCCCGGACTATCGGGTGATTGGCAGATTTCTTAGCCTGCTCATGAAACTTGCCGCCGATCTTTCATCATTCGAAACCCTGTGGCGAGGGAGCTTGCTCCCGTTCCGGTGCGCAGCACTGGTAAAACCGGACACTGCGGTGCATCAGGCAGATCGCAGTGACGCGGTTGGGGCCGCTTCGCAGCCCAGCGGGAGCAAGCTCCCTCGCCACAGTTGAGCGGTTACAGATGCAGCGCGTGCCCCAACGCACGCAACGCCGCTTCCTGCACCGCCTCGCCGAGCGTCGGATGCGCGTGGATGGTGCCGGCGATGTCTTCCAGCCGCGCGCCCATTTCCAGGCTTTGGCCGAACGCCGTCGACAACTCCGAAACACCCACACCCACCGCCTGCCAGCCAACAATCAGATGATTGTCACGCCGCGCCACGACCCGTACGAAGCCGCTTTTCGACTCCAGCGTCATCGCCCGGCCATTGGCGGCGAACGGGAAGCTCGACACGATGCAGTCCAGCCCCGCAGCCTTGGCCTCGTCCGGGGTCTTGCCGACCACCACCAGTTCCGGGTCGGTGAAACACACGGCGGCGATGGCGGTCGGGTTGAACTCGCGGTGCTTGCCGCTGATCAGTTCGGCAACCATCTCGCCCTGAGCCATGGCCCGGTGGGCGAGCATCGGTTCGCCGCTGAGGTCGCCGATGGCGTAGACGTTGCGCATGCTGGTCTGGCAACGGTTGTCGATCTTGATCGCCGAACCGTTCATGTCCAGGTTCAAGGCTTCGAGGTTCCAGCCCTGGGTGTTGGGTTTGCGACCGACGGCCACCAGCACCTGATCGGTTGCAAGATTCAGGATGTCGCCGTTCGGGTCACGAACTTGTAGAGAATTTATTTGTGAATCAAAGTCTTCAACGCTGTGTTTCAAGTAAAGCTTCACGTCGAGTTGTTTGAGTGCTTCGTGCACCGGATGGGTCAGTTCGGCATCGTAGGCCGGCAGAATACGATCCTGCGCCTCGACCACGCTGACCTCGGCGCCGAGCTTGCGATAAGCAATCCCCAGTTCCAGGCCAATGTAACCGCCACCGACCACGACCAGCCGTTTCGGCACGCTGGTCGGCGCCAGGGCTTCGGTGGAGGAGATGATCGGCCCGCCAATCGGCAGCATTGGCAAGTTGACGCTTGTCGAACCGGTGGCCAGCACCAGGTGCTCGCATTGAATCCGCGTGTCGCCGACTTCAACGGTTTTGCCGTCGATCACTTTCGCCCAGCCGTGGATGACCTGGACCTTGTGCTTCTTTAATAGTGCCGAGACGCCAGTGGTCAGGCGATCGACGATGCCGTCCTTCCACTCGACGCTTTTGCCGATGTCCAGGGTCGGCGCCGATACGCTGATGCCCAGCGCCGAGTATTGGCTGTGGTGCTGTGTCTGATGGAACTGTTCGGCGACGTGGATCAACGCCTTGGACGGAATGCAGCCGATGTTCAGGCAGGTGCCGCCCAACGATTGGCCTTCCACCAGAATGGTCGAAATGCCCAACTGACCGGCACGGATCGCTGTCACGTAACCGCCAGGGCCGCCGCCAATGATCAGCAGCGTGGTGTTTAAAGTTTGCATGCCTGACTTACTCCACAAACAGGGTAGCGGGTTGTTCGAGCAAGCCACGAACGGCCTGGATGAATTGCGCCGCGTCCATGCCATCGACCACGCGGTGATCGAAGGAGCTGGAGAGGTTCATCATCTTGCGGATCACGATCTGGCCTTTGATCACCATTGGTCGTTCGACGATTTTGTTCACGCCGACGATCGCCACTTCTGGCAGGTTCAGCACCGGCGTGCTGACGATGCCGCCCAGGGCGCCGAGGCTGGTCAGGGTGATGGTCGAGCCGGACAGCTCATCGCGGCTGGCCTTGCCAGTGCGTGCAGCCGTGGCCAAACGGGAGATCTCCGCGGCGTTGTCCCACAGGCTGCGGGCTTCGGCGTGACGCACCACCGGCACCATCAAACCGATGTCGGCTTGCGTGGCGACGCCCACATGCACCGCGCCGAGGCGGGTGATGACCTGGGCCTCGTCGTCGTAACGGGCGTTGATCTGCGGGAAGTCGCGCAGGGCCACGACCAAGGCGCGCACCAGGAACGGTAGCAACGTCAGTTTGCCGCGGGTCGCACCGTGTTTTTCGTTCAGGTGTGCGCGTAGCTCTTCGACGGCCGTGACGTCGATTTCTTCGACGTAACTGAAGTGGGCGGCACGCTGGGTGGCGTCCTGCATGCGTTGGGCGATCTTGCGGCGCATGCCGATCACCGGGATTTGCTGTTCGTCGTTACGCTGGGCGTAAGCGGAGCTGGCGGTCGATGCGTTCGACTGACCCTGAGCCAGATAAGCCTCGAGGTCTTCGTGCAGAATCCGCCCGGCAGGGCCGCTGCCACGC
Source organism: Pseudomonas sp. Pseusp11 (assembly GCF_047304405.1). NCBI lineage: Bacteria > Pseudomonadati > Pseudomonadota > Gammaproteobacteria > Pseudomonadales > Pseudomonadaceae > Pseudomonas > Pseudomonas sp. Pseusp11. The sequence continues at coordinate 21,803 of NZ_JBGLZF010000020.1, read as the reverse complement.
ACCAGACGCAATTGAATGCCGAGGTCCAGCGCATGCTTGCGCACGGCCGGGGAGGCCAGCGGACGTTCATCGGCTTCACGCGCGACCATCGGTCCTTGGCAAGCGGCAGCCGGACGCGGGGCCGCTGCAGCCGGTGTGCTTTCTACGACGGCTTCAACTTTCGGCGCCGCCACAGGTGCTTCTTTAATAACAGCCGCTGGCGCAGTCGATTCCTTAACGTTGCCCGCGCCTTCGACTTCAATGCTGATCAACACGCTGCCGACCGCCATGACTTCGCCTGGCTGTCCGCCCAGTGCAATCACCTTGCCGTTCACCGGCGAGGGGATGTCGACCATCGCCTTGTCGGTCATGACATCGGCCAGCACCTGATCTTCGACGACCATGTCGCCGACCTTGACGTGCCACTGAGACAATTCAACTTCTGCAATGCCTTCGCCAATGTCCGGCATTTTAATAACGTGCGTGCCCATTCAGACCTCCATAACCCGATGCAAAGCCGCGCCCACACGGGACGGGCCAGGGAAATACGCCCACTCTTGCGCGTGCGGGTAGGGGGTGTCCCAACCGGTCACGCGCTCGATTGGCGCTTCCAGGTAGTGGAAGCAATGCTCTTGCACCAGCGCGACCAGCTCGGCGCCGAATCCGCAGGTACGGGTCGCTTCGTGAACAACTACGCAGCGTCCGGTTTTCTTCACCGACTTGACGATGGTTTCCAGATCCAGCGGCCACAGGCTGCGCAGGTCGATGACTTCGGCGTCGATGCCGGTTTCTTCAGCGGCGACTTGCGACACATAAACCGTGGTGCCGTAGGTCAGGATGGTCACATCCTTGCCCGGACGGGTGATGGCGGCAACATCCAGCGGCACGGTGTAGTAACCGTCCGGCACTTGCGCGGCCGGGTGCTTCGACCATGGGGTCACCGGGCGCTCGTGGTGACCGTCGAACGGGCCGTTGTACAGACGTTTTGGCTCGAGGAAGATCACCGGGTCATCGTTTTCGATGGAGGCGATCAGCAGGCCTTTGGCGTCGTAAGGGTTGGATGGCATGACGGTGCGCAAGCCGCAGACTTGGGTGAACATCGCCTCGATGCTCTGGCTGTGAGTCTGGCCGCCATAGATGCCGCCGCCGCAGGGCATGCGCAGGGTCATCGGCGCGGTGAACTCGCCGGCCGAGCGATAACGCAAGCGCGCCGCTTCGGAAATGATCTGGTCCGACGCCGGGTACACGTAGTCGGCGAACTGGATCTCGGCCACCGGCCGCAAACCGTAAGCACCCATGCCCACGGCGACGCCGACTATGCCGCTTTCGGAAATCGGCGCATCGAATACGCGGGAGGTGCCGTACTTGGTCTGCAGGCCTTCGGTGCAACGGAACACACCACCGAAATAGCCCACGTCCTGGCCGAACACCACGACGTTGTCGTCACGCTCAAGCATCACATCCATGGCCGAGCGCAGGGCCTGGATCATGGTCATGGTGGTCGTGGTCATGGCGGTTTCCAACTGAATATTATTGTTGTGATCGTTCATGTCAGATCCCCAACTCCTGACGCTGGCGCTTCAAGTGCTCCGGCATCTCTTTGTAGACGTCTTCGAACATGGTCGCGGCGCTCGGAATCTGACCGCCGGCGAGGGTGCCGTACTGCTCGGCTTCTTTCTGCGCGGCGATCACTTCGGCTTCCAGTTCGGCGCTGACGGCGGCGTGTTCCTCTTCGGACCACTGACCGATTTTGATCAGGTGCTGCTTGAGGCGTGCAATCGGGTCACCCAACGGGAAGTGACTCCAGTCGTCGGCAGGACGGTATTTGGAAGGATCATCGGAGGTCGAGTGCGGGCCGGCACGGTAGGTGACCCATTCGATCATGGTCGGACCGAGGTTGCGCCGCGCGCGTTCGGCAGCCCAGGCGGATGCAGCGTAGACCGCGTAGAAATCGTTGCCATCGACCCGCAGGGAGGCGATGCCGCAACCGACGCCGCGTCCGGCAAAGGTAGTGGCTTCACCGCCGGCAATCGCCTGGAACGTCGAGATCGCCCACTGGTTGTTGACCACGTTGAGGATCACCGGCGCACGGTACACATGGGCGAAGGTGAGGGCGGTGTGGAAGTCCGATTCAGCAGTGGCACCGTCGCCGATCCACGCCGAGGCGATTTTGGTGTCGCCCTTGATCGCCGAAGCCATGCCCCAGCCCACCGCCTGGACGAATTGGGTGGCGAGGTTGCCGGAAATGGTGAAGAAACCGGCTTCCTTGACCGAGTACATGATTGGCAGCTGACGGCCCTTGAGCGGATCGCGCTCGTTGGACAGCAGTTGGCAGATCAGGTCCACCAGCGGCACTTCGCGGGCCATCAGGATGCTTTGCTGACGGTAGGTGGGGAAGCACATATCGTCGATGTTCAGGGCCAGGGCCTGAGCGCTGCCGATGGCTTCTTCGCCGAGGCTCTGCATGTAGAACGACATTTTTTTCTGGCGCTGGGCGACCACCATGCGGTTGTCGTAGATCCGCGTCTTGAGCATGGCGCGCATGCCTTTACGCAGGATCTCGACGGGTACGCCTTCAGCCCATGGGCCAAGGGCATTGCCCTGGTCGTCGAGCACGCGAATCAAGCCTTTGGCCAGATCAGCGGTATCGGCCGGTTCTACGTCGATTGGGGGTTTGCGCACCGTGCCGGCATCGGTCAGATGCAGGTAGGAGAAGTCGGTTTTGCAGCCGGGGCGGCCCGAAGGTTCGGGAACGTGCAGGCGCAGCGGTTCGTACGCTTGGTTCATGGCTTCTACGCTCGATCTTGTGAATTTCTTGTAGTGAGCTGGCAGTCATTCTTCGGTAAAAGAATTCTTGTCCTACAACAATCATAGGCCGGGCCAAGAAGAATATTTCTCTGTGTTTCGTTGCACTGAAGGTCATTTGAGGATAAAAAATCTGCATAAACATAAAAAACAGGTGGTTTTGTCTCATGCGCAAACTGGACCGTACCGACATCGGCATTCTCAACAGCCTTCAGGAGAACGCGCGCATCACCAACGCCGACCTCGCGCGCTCTGTGAACCTGTCGCCCACGCCGTGCTTCAATCGGGTCAAGGCGATGGAAGAATTAGGGCTGATTCGCGAGCAGGTGACGTTGCTGGATGCCGACTTGCTGGGGCTGCATGTGAATGTGTTCATTCACGTCAGCCTGGAGAAGCAGGTGGAAGAGGCGTTGCAGCATTTCGAAGAGGCGATTTCGGATCGCCCTGAAGTGATGGAGTGCTATTTGATGGCCGGCGACCCGGACTATTTGATCCGCGTGTTGGTGCCGACCATCCAGTCGCTGGAGCGCTTCATGATGGACTTTCTGACCAAGGTGCCGGGGGTGGCGAACATTCGTTCGAGCTTTGCGCTCAAGCAGGTCAGGTACAAAACGGCGCTGCCGTTGCCGGCGAATGGCCTGACCCTGGCCAATTGAAGATCAAAAGATCGCAGGCTTCGCCAGCTCCTACATTGACCGTGTGCACCGTGATCTTGCGGATGCACCCGACCCCGTAGGAGCTGCCGAAGGCTGCGATCTTTTGATCTTGATTTACAGCTTATTAATCGGGATTTTCAGGTAGGTCACGCCATTATCTTCCGCCGGCGGCAGATTCCCTGCCCGCACATTCACCTGAATCGCCGGCAGCAACAGCGTCGGCATGCACAAACCGGCGTCACGCTGGGTGCGCATCGTGACGAAGGAGGCTTCGTCGACGCCGTCGTGAATATGGATATTGCTTTTGCGCTGCTCGCCAACCGTACTCTGGCATTGCGGGGCACGGCCCTCGGGCGGGTAATCGTGGCAGACGAAGAGGCGCACGCTGGCGGGGAAGGCCAGCAGCTTACGGATCGAGGCAAACATCTGATTGGCGTTGCCGCCGGGGAAGTCGCAGCGCGCGGTGCCGACGTCCGGCATGAACAACGTGTCGCCCACCAGAATCACATCGCCGTCGATCAAATAAGCCATGTCTGCCGGAGTATGCCCTGGCACATGCAGGGCCGTGGCCTTGAGGTTGCCGATGCGGAATGACTCGTCCGGCGCGAACAGGTGATCGAACTGCGAACCGTCGACCCTGAATCCCGGTTCAAGATTGAACAGTGTCTTGAACACGCCCTGAACCTGGCTGATCGACTGACCAATCGCAATCTTGCCCCCCAGTTCCTGACGCAGGTACGGCGCGGCCGACAGGTGGTCGGCATGCGCATGGGTTTCCAGCAGCCATTGCACCTGCAACTGGTGTTGGCGAACGAAGTCGATAATCTTGTCGGCCTGGACGGTCGAAGTGCGCCCGGCGGCGGCGTTGTAATCGAGCACCGGGTCGACAATCGCGCATTGCCCGCCATCGTGCTCGTAGATCACGTAGCTGTAGGTCTTGGATGCGGGGTCGAGGAAGGCTTCAATCAGCGCAGACATGGGCAGGAACCTGGGCAAAGGGCAGGAGGGAAATAACCGGTTGCAACACTTTATGTTTAAACATAATGTCCGCAGCTTAAGTGACGTTGAAGGCATCCTGCAAATGCAATCCAGTCTGACCGAATGTGAAGTCGCCCAGCTCCGGGCCTCGGCCTCCAAGGCGTGCGCACTGCTCAAGGCCCTGGCCAACGAGGACCGCTTACTGATTCTCTGCCAGCTGACCCAGGGCGAGCGCAACGTCGGCGAGCTGGAGAAAATGACCGGCGTGCGCCAGCCCACACTGTCCCAACAGCTGGGCATCCTGCGCGACGAGGGATTGGTCGCGACCCGTCGTGAAGGCAAGTACATATTCTATGGTTTAGCCAGTCACGAAGTGATTCAGGTGATGAAGACGCTGTCCGGGCTGTACTGCGGAGCGGTGCTGAAAAGCTGGGGCTGAACCCGGCGCCGTGTCGACAGGAACGACTGAAGAGAAAACTCTATGTTGTTGGCAAGTTTTTTTGGCCTGGTCATGGGCCTGGTGCTCGGCTTGACCGGAGCCGGTGGCGGTATTCTTGCGGTGCCGGCTTTGGTACTCGGGCTGGGTCTGAGCATGACCCAAGCGGCGCCCGTCGCGTTGTTCGCGGTGGGCAGTGCGGCGGCGGTTGGTGCGATCGACGGTTTGCGCCATGGCCTGGTGCGCTATCGCGCGGCGTTGTTGATTGCTTTGCTCGGCGCGGTGTTTTCGCCGGTGGGCATCTACTTCGCGCATCAGTTACCGGAAAAGATCCTGATGATTCTGTTCAGCCTGCTGATGGTCATGGTGGCTTGGCGGATGCTGCGCCCGGAAAAGCTCGACGCCGGCCCGAGCGATCACGGCCACGCCAACTGGGGCCAGAAAAACTGCATGCTCGATCAGCAGACCGGGCGTTTTTCCTGGACCGCCAAATGCACCGCGACCCTCGCCGCACTCGGCGCGGTGACCGGTGTGGTCTCGGGGCTGCTCGGGGTCGGTGGCGGTTTTCTGATAGTGCCTGCGTTCAAACAACTGACCGATGTGCAGATGCGCGGGATCGTCGCCACGTCGTTGATGGTGATCAGCCTGATCTCGGTGATCGGGGTGATTGGCGCGTTTCACGCCGGGGTGCGGATCGATGGTTTGGGCGTGTCGTTCATTGTCGCCAGCATTGTCGGGATGATCCTCGGTCGAAAACTCTGCGCGCGGGTGCCGGCCCGGGGGCTGCAGATGGGCTTTGCCAGCGTCTGTGTGGTGATCGCCGTTTACATGCTGTTTAGAGCGCTCGCCTAGCGGCCACCAGTTCCTGTGGACGCCAGTCGGGTCCACAGGCTTACGTCCTAAGTTCCGGGCCTGGCCGACGGGCGGTCTTACACCGAATTTGCCGCGCGCTACCGGCCACCCCAAAGCACCTGACAACCGCCCCCAAGGCAGCGTATGACGCCGCCTGTCCGCTTTCGATAATCGCCTCCGACATCAAGTCCCCGTAGCGGAGCGCGTCATGCACAACAATAAGAATTTCAAGCATCGTTTCTTGCCGGCTTTCATCGTTAGTCTGTCATCCCTGGGCCTGAGCTCAATGGCCCAGGCCGAGATCATGCTGTACGACAAGGACCAGACAACATTCTCCACCGATGGCTACATCAATGCCTTCTACGTCAACAGCAACGTGGACCGGGCCGGCGATCAGTACGACCGGCGCCAGGCGCGGGTGAAGATGGGCTTTTTACCTAACTATCTGGGTTTCAACATGGGCAAGCAGGTCGATGACCTCAAGCTCGGCGCCCGGGCCTCGTTCTGGGTGACCATCAACGACAGCGAAACCAACGGCACCGACACCGCCATCGACGTGCGGCAGTTCTACGGCACGGTGGCCAACCCGGAGTGGGGCGAGGTGCTGATTGGCAAGGACTTCGGCCTGTTTGCCCGCTCCAACATCCTGCTCGACGAACTGCTCGCCGGCTACGGTCAGGTCAGCGATACGTTGGGCCTGGTGGACGGCGGCGGGGTGTCGTTCGGCAATATCGGCAGCGGCTATCCGTACCCGTTCCCGACGTCGCAGATTACCTATCGCACCCCAATGATGGACGGCTTGCGGGTCGCGGTGGGGATCATGGACCCGGTCGACACCAACGACAGCAGCGCAACCGGCAAGGCCTACCAGAAGAACCCGCGTACCGAGAGCGAGATCACCTATCAGTTCGACCTCGGCGGAGCGAAGATTTACAGCTGGCTCAACGGCAGCTACCAGACCTCGGACAACACCGACTCCAACGTCGAGTCCGTCACCTCCAAAGGTGTCGGTTACGGTGTGCAGGCGAAGATGGGCGGGCTGTCGCTGACCGGCTCCGGTTTCCAGGCCAAAGGCATTAACCCGTTCTTCACCAACAATGCCGGTGAACCGACCCTGCGTAATGTCGACAGCAACGGTTACCTGTTGCAGGGCTCCTACAAACTGGGCAAAAACCGCCTGGCCTTGTCTTACGGCAAGACCAAGGACGACGGTAACGGCGTGGTCGGCAGCGGCGCTGATTATGAGACTCGCGGCGTTGCGCTGTTCCATGACGTCAACGACAACCTCAAGCTGGTGGCCGAGTACAACCAGTTCGAAATCAACGGCCACGACACCAGCGCCCAGAATGAGAACACCGATACCTTTGCGGTGGGGGCGGTGTTGACCTGGTAGGGGCTGACTAACCACTCCTTGTGGCGAGAGCGCTTTCTGTGGAGAGGGAGCTTGCTGTGGAGAGGGAGCTTGCTGTGGCGAGGGGGCTTGCCCCCGTTGGGTCGCGAAGCGGCCCCGATCCTGGTCGCGCATCGGCCAGTATTCGGGGACTGCTTCGCAGTCCAGCGGGAGCAAGCTCCCTCGCCACAATTGCGCTAGTCCGCCATTAATCAGACCACCATTCTCATCCCATCGAACCACCCACCCGCTACCCAAGTAGCATTCGTCACCACCCGCAGGCTTCGTACACTCGAAGCTCATACAGGCGGGGGGCGACGATGCAGCAGGTTCAGAGCGACGGTGTGGTCAGTGCCATGTCCCAGGCCATCGATGCCCAGCAAGCGGCGCAGGATCTGGCGCGACAACTCTTGCACCCGCATTTGGGCTTCGTGCTGTTCTTCTGTTCCGCCGAGTACGACTTGCAGGCGCTGGGGCAGGCGTTGCAGCAGAGCTTCGGCGGCATTCGGCTGGTGGGCTGCACCAGTGCCGGCGAAATCACCCCCCAAGGCTATGGCCGCAGCTGCGTGACGGCGGTGGGTTTCGATCATCGGCACTTTTCCATCGCCATCGAACTGATCGACGAGATGGAGCACTTCAGCCTGATCGATGCCCAGCAAATGGTCGAGCGCCTGGTCAGCGGTTGTCGCAGCAATACCCTGGCGCCGATCAAGGGCAACAGCTTTGCCCTGACCCTGCTCGATGGCTTGTCCAGTCGTGAAGAAATGGTGCTCGCTGCCTTGAGCGCGGCTTTGGGCGATATTCCGCATTTCGGCGGTTCGGCTGGCGACGACAATTACCTGACCCACACCCATGTTTATTTCGGCGGCGAGTTTCACAGCGGCGCGGCGGTGGTGGTGCTGGTCAATACCTGGCTGGACTTCGAAGTCTTCACCACCCACCACATCCTGCCCAGGGCCGAAAAACTGGTGGTCACCGCTGCCGACAGCACTTCGCGCCGGGTATTCGAGCTCAACGCCGAACCGGCCGCCGAGGAGTACGCCCGGCATATCGGCGTGGCGGTGGCCGACCTCGATTACCGGACCTTTGCCGCACACCCGTTGGCGGTGCGGATCAACGATCAGTATTACGTGCGGGCGATCCAGCAGGTTCATCCAGACCTGAGCCTGAGTTTCTACTGTGCGGTGGAAAACGGCATCGTCCTCACCGTCATGCAGCCCGGCCCGATGCTGCCGAATCTACAAGGCCTGTTCGAGGGCTTGCGCGAGCGTCTCGGGGACTTGTTGCTGACCATCGGCTGCGACTGTTTTCTCCGGCGCCTGGAACTGGAAGACGCCGGCAGTCTCGAGCAAATCGGCGCGTTTTTGCGGGACCAGCGGGTGATGGGTTTCAACACCTACGGAGAACAGTTCAATGGCATGCACATCAACCAGACCTTCACCGGGGTTGCCATTGCCCGAGGACGCGCCCCTGGACAGCGCTGACCTTCAGGCGCAAATCGCCAGCCTGCGGCACGAAAACCAGAAATTGCAGCGCATCAATGACGCGCTGATCGAACGCATCGAGTCCGGAATCACCCGGGGCAACGACCCGTATGCGGCGTTCCAGCATTCGGTGGTGCTGGCCGAACAGGTGCGTGAGCGCACCGACGCCCTGAACCAGGCCATGGCCGAACTCAAGGCTGGCAACCATTTGCTCAGCGAAGCGCGGCTACGGGCCGAAACCGCCCATCAACACTTGATCGACGCCATCGAAAGCATTTCCGACGCCTTTGTGCTGTTCGACGCCGAGCAGCGGATCGTGCTGTCCAACAGCCGTTTCAAGGCGTTTTGGGGTAACAGCCGAGTACGGATCAACGCGGGCATGCGCCTGAGTGAGGTCAAACGGTTGATGACTTCTACCGGGCTGTTCAGTGAAGAACCCCGGTCGCATGTCGACGAAAGCCTGCTCTATCGCCTGCACAATGGCCGCTGGCTGCAAGTCAGCGAGCGGCCGACCCAGGAAGGCGGGCGGGTGATCCTGTTCACCGACATTACCGACGTCAAACTCAGCGAAACCTTGCGCCGCGAGCAGGCCGTGGCGCAAAAGTCGCATCTGTTGCAGCGGGCGGTCGACAACCTGTCCCAAGGGGTGGCGATGGTCAACGCCGAGGGCATTCTGGAGTTGTGGAACCGGCGTTTCCTGGAACTCAGCGGCCTGGCCCCGGTGGCGGCTCATCGGCCGTTCGCCGAAGTGATCGCCGACAGCGAATTGAACCTGCTGACCCCGGCCAGTCGCGATGCCAACGGGCGATACATGCAGGAATGCGAGCAACGCCTCTACGATGGCCGGGTCCTGGAAATCCGCACCCATCCGTTGCCCACCGGCGGCTTCGTCAACACCTTCACTGACATCACCGAACGCTACCAGCACGCCGAAGCCCTCAGCGAAAGCGAGCGCTGGATTCGCTTGATCACCGACCATGTGCCGGCGCTGATCGCCTACCTGAATGCCGATCTGGTCTATGAATTCACCAACAAAGTCTACGAAGAATGGTACTGCTGGCCCCGGGGCGTAATGCTCGGGCAGAGCCTGCGCGAAGTGCACAGCGAGCAGCACTATCAGCGCCTTGAGGCCTATGTAGCCCGTGCCCTGGCCGGCGAAAGCGTGACGTTTGAGTTTGCCGAAACCAACATCAACAATCAGGAGCGCTACATGCTGCGCTCCTACGTGCCCAATCGCCTGGCCAGCGGGGAAGTGGTGGGGATTTTCGTGTTGATCCGCGACATCACCGAGCGTCGCCGCACCGCCGAGGCGCTGCATCAGGCCTATCAGAACCTTGAGTTGCGGGTGCGTGAACGCACCACCGAACTGACCACCCTCAATGACCAATTGCTGCGCGAAATCGACGAGCGCCGCCGCGTGGAATCACGCTTGCGCGAGGCCAAGCTCGAGGCCGAGCAGGCCAACCTGTCGAAGACCAAATTTCTCGCCGCCGTCAGCCACGACCTGCTGCAACCGCTCAACGCCGCGCGATTGTTTACCAGCGCGTTGCTGGAGCGCCGGGAGCCAGTGGCCAACGAAAATCTGGTGCGCAATGTCAGCAATTCCCTGGAAGACGTGGAAAACCTGCTGGGCACACTGGTGGACATCTCCAAACTGGATGCCGGGGTGATCAAGGCCGACATTGCGCCGTTCGCCCTCAGCGAATTGCTGGAAAACCTCGCCGCCGAATACACCCAAGTGGCCCGCAGCGAAGGCCTCGAACTGCATTTCATCCCGTGTTCGGCGCTGGTGCGCAGCGACATTCAGTTGCTCGCGCGGATTCTGCGCAACCTGCTGAGCAACGCCATTCGCTATACCTACAGCGGGCGGGTGGTGCTCGGTTGTCGGCGTCATCACCAGCGGCTGACGATTGAAGTCTGGGACAGCGGCATGGGCATTGCCGAGAACCGTCTGGAGGAGATTTTTCAGGAGTTCAAACGCGGTGACGTACAGCGCCCCGATCAAGATCGCGGCTTGGGGCTGGGCCTGGCGATTGTCGAGAAGATCGCGCGTATTCTCGGCCACCGGATTCACGTGCGGTCATGGCCGGGCAAGGGCTCGATGTTTTCCGTCGAAGTGCCGTTGAGTGCCACGGCGCCGAAGGCGTTGCCGAGTTTGCTGATGAGTGAACCGATGCTCGAGCGCCTGCGCGGTGCTCGGGTGTGGGTGCTGGACAACGACGCGGCGATTTGTGCCGGGATGCGCACTTTGCTTGAAGGTTGGGGTTGCCGGGTGGTCACGGCGCTGTCGGAGGAGGACCTGGCGCGGCAAGTGGACAACTATCACGCCGAAGCCGACCTGCTGATCGCCGACTATCACCTGGATGACGAGCAGAACGGTGTCGACGCCGTGGCCCGCATCAACGCCCGTCGCGCCTCGGCGATCCCGGCGATGATGATTACCGCCAACTACAGCAATGAGCTCAAACAACAGATCCGCGAACTGGGCCACACCCTGATGCACAAACCAGTGCGGCCGATGAAGCTCAAGACGGCGATGAGTCATTTGCTCGGCCCATCCAGATAACACCTAACCTGTGGCGAGGGAGCTTGCTCCCGCTGGGGCGCGAAGCGGCCCTTTACAAACCACCGAGTCGCCTGGATTGACGACTGCTTCGCAGCCGAGCGGGAGCAAGCTCCCTCGCCACAGGTCAGCTTTCAGACCGGGTTGAGGCGGTTACCGCCGCAAATACGACCCGAAATCAATATCCCCGGCACTCAATATTGCCTGCACCCGGTTGTGCACATTGAGTTTGCGCAAGATCGCCGAGACGTGGGCCTTGACCGTGGTTTCGGCGATTTCCAGGGTGTAGGCGATCTGTTTGTTCGACTCGCCCTTGGTCATGCGTTCAAGCACCAGCAGCTGTTTGCGGGTCAGCGCCTGGAGCAGCTCCGGCGGGAAGCTCGGGGTCTCGCTCATGCGCCGGCTGGCGCCGTTTTTTTGCGTGCGGATGATGTCCGGCGGCAGGTACACATTGCCATTGAGAATCTGCTGGATGGCTTCGGTCATCTGCACCCGTGGCGAGGACTTGGTGATGAACCCCACCGCGCCATAGGTGATGGCTTGCAGCACGATCTGCTTGTCCTGTTCGGCCGAGACGATCACCACCGGAATGGTCGGCGCCTCGTTGCGCAGGTTGATCAGGCCATTGAGGCCGTGCATGCCGGGCATGTTCAGGTCGAGCAGGATCAGGTCCAGGTCGTCGTGTTCCTGGGTCAGGGCCAGGGCGCTGTCGAGGTCGGCGGTTTCCATGACCTCGCTGCCGGGGAAACCGTCGCTGATGACGTTATGAATGGCTTCGCGAAACAGCGGGTGATCGTCGGCAATCAGAATTTTGTACATGGCCTTTCACCTCATTATTTTTTTTCAGGGTGTGGCAACAACACGCAAGTGCTCAAGTCAGGGAAAAGGCTCGGGCTTCGCCTGCGTCACGGGCAGATTCGCCGCTTGCCAGGCATCCAGTCCGTCGCGGTACCAATACAGTGTTTTATAGCCCATGGAAGCAGCGCGTTTTACCGCGTTCCAGCTCAACCAGCAATCGGAGCGGCAGTAAAAGACCAACGGTTGCGTGTGATCGCCAGCGGTCAATGTGTTCAGGTTACGCGCAAAATAGTCTTGCCAGTCGGGCGTCAGATCGCCGTCACCGGTATTGGCCAACCAATGGCTGCCGGGCAGGTTTTCGTGGGGCTGGTCTTCGATGAAACGGCCCTGTAGCCATTGCCGACGGTAGACATCGATCAGCACCGGCCGGGGCGTCTGCTTGAGCAGGTCTTGCAGGGCGGGCGTGTCGATGATGTTCGCGCCCTGGAGCTGAGTCGGGGTCGGGCTGCGGTACAGGCCGATGCGATAACCGTCGGCGGAGAACAGCGCTGTTTCGGCCTGCGCGGTGCCAAGCAACAGGCTCAGCGACAGCGCAGCGAGAGAAGGGCGCAACAGAACACGTCGGGCACGCGGCATGGGGGTCAGTCCTTATAGTTATGGACCCATTACATGCCAGTAGCGGTGCGTTGTGAATGCGACGATAGACAGGTAAACCAGTACCAAAGTAGTAATTTGCCCTGGTTTGCCGGGTGCTGATCGTTCCCACGCAGAGCGTGGGAACGATCCGGATAGTGTTGTCAGCCGGTTTTGCGTAAGGCGGCGTGTTGCGGGTTGAAGGTGAGCACGGCGAGCAGGGCGAACACCAGCGTCAGCCCCGCGCACACCGCCAGCGCCAACGGGTTGAAGCGTTCGTACAGCGCGAATCGCACCAGCTCCACCGCATGGGTGAACGGGTTCAAGGCGCACAGCCAATACAGCCACTCGCTGGAGTCGCGCATTTTCCACAGCGGATACAGCGCCGACGACAGGAAAAACAGCGGGAAGATCACGAAATTCATCACCCCGGCAAAGTTCTCCAGTTGTCGGATGGCGTTGGACAGCAACAGGCCCAGCGCACTGAGCATCAACGCCACCAGCAGCAACGCCGGCAACGCCAGCAACAGGCCCATGGCCGGCGGTTGCACGCCGTACAGCCAGGCAATCGCGAGGAAGGCGTACACCTGCAACAACGAAATCAGCGACGTCGCCAGTAATTTGCTGCACAGCAGAAAGGTCCGGGGCAGGGGGCTGGTCAGCAGCACGCGCATGCTGCCCATCTCCCGGTCATACACCATCGACAGCGAACCTTGCATGCCGTTGAACAGCAGGATCATGCAGGCAAGGCCCGGGATGATGTAAACCTCATAGGGAATGTAGGTGTCGTAGGGCTCGATGATGGCGATGCCCAGTGCCGCGCGGAACCCGGCAGCGAACACCAGCAGCCACAGCAACGGCCGCACCAGCGCACTGAGAAACCGCGTGCGCTGCAACACGAAGCGCAGCCATTCGCGCAGCACGATACCGCTGAAACATTGCCAGTAAGCGTTCATCGGATGACTGCCTCTGAAGAGACCGAGGTGGTCAGGCGAGCGAAGGCCGAATCGAGGTCGCCGCCATGTTCCAGGCTCAGCGCATCAGCTTGTCCGCTGGCCACCAAACGGCCTTGATGCAGGATCAGCAAGTCGTCGCTGGGTTGCACTTCATCCAGCAAATGAGTGGTCCAGAGCACGCTGATGGTTTGCTCGCGGCACAAGCTGCGGATGTGCTGGTTGAGCGCCAGGCGACTGGCCGGGTCGAGGCCGACGCTGGCCTCGTCAAGCAACAACAGGCGTGGTTCGTGCAGCAACGCGCGGGCGATTTCCACCCGCCGACGATGGCCTCCATTGAGTTCGCGGACCCGCTCGCGACGGCGCTCGGTCAGGGCCTGACGCGCCAGCTCCGCGTCGACCCGCAGCCCGGTCTGGCGTCGGGACAGACCATGCAGCGCGGCGTGATAACGCAGGTTCTGCTCGACGCTGAGGTCCAGATCCAGCGTGCTTTGCTGAAACACCACCCCTAATTGCTTGAGCGCCGGGCGTGCGGCGTCGCGCAACGAGCAGCCGCCGACCCGGATATCACCGCGTTGCAGATCATAGAGACGGGTGAGCAGGGCAATCAGGGTTGATTTGCCCGCGCCATTCGGCCCAAGCAGCGCCGCAAAACGCCCCGGTGCCAGGCTGAAACTCACCTGGCGCAAGGCCTCGCGCGGGCCGTAGGCGAAACTCAGGTCGCTGACCTCAAGGGCGTTCATGGTGTCACCACCACGCCCCATGGATAGCGCCCGACCTTCACCGATTTGCTGACTTTGAGGGTGTCGACATCGATCACCGACACATCGCCACTGACGCCATTGGTGGCCAGCAATTGTCGTTGATCCGGGGTGAACGCCATCTGCCAGACCCGTCGGCCCACCAGCAGGTAATCAACGATTTCGAAGGTCTTGGCGTCGATCACCGCCACATGGTTGGCCGGGCCGAGGGCGACGAAGCCATACTTGCCGTCGGCGCTGAGTTTGATGCCGACAGGCTGGACTTTGTCCGGGTGCACGCCTTTGATCTGAAAGCTCAGGGTCTTGAGGATCTTGCGGCTGGCGACATCGAGAATCGTCACCGTGCCGCCGATTTCCGCCGAGGCCCAGAGCTGCGAGCCATCGGGATTGAATTCGACGAAACGCGGTCGTTGATCCACCAGGGTGTTGTCGGCCAGGGTCTGGGTGCCGGTGTCGATCCAGTGCAGCATGTTGGTGGTTTCGCTGGTGTTCACCGCCCATTTGCCATCGGGGCTGACGGCCATGCCTTCGGGCTCGACGCCAACGTTGATCTGCCCGAGCACTTTGGAGGTATCGGTGTCGATCACGGTTACCAGCGCATCGTCTTCGTTGGAAACATACAACCAGCGATTATTAGGGTGCAGGGCGAATTGTTCAGGGTCTTTGCCCGAGGGCAGTTCCTTGATGATCTTGCGCGTGGCGACGTCCATCACCTGGACCCGGTCCGAATCACTGGCGCAGATGTACAGCAGCTTGTTGTCGTGGGACAGCAACAGGCCGCGCGGGCGCTGGCCGACGGGCAGGGTTTCGGTGACCTGCAGGGTCTGCATGTCGATCAGGCTCAGGCTGTTGTCCTTTTCGTTGGAGACCCAGGCAGTGCTGGCCGCCGCATGCCCGGCGGCGAGCAGTAGAGCGCATGAAAGCAGGGTGCGGCGCATGGCAGATTCCTTGTTGTTGTGGTGGTAGGGCTTTCAGGGGAAGCGGCAGCTGACCTCGGCTTTGTCGTAACCCAGGCTGTCCATTTCGTTGAAGGGGTGCAGGAAACCGTCTTGCGGCGAGGTGCTGACCAGCGCCCTGGGTTGCACGATGGGGATCGGCTGGCGCAACTGACCGTTCCACGGCCGGTAACTGAGCTTGCGGCCCTTGAAGCCGTCCAGCGGCAATTGCTCGCTGATTTCGAGCGTACGAATCGCCATGGCATCGACCTGGCGCAGTTTGCCCACCGCGCTGGCGATGCTGCGCACCGCCATCCACGCGGCGAAATCCCGATCGTTCATCCAGCGCCCGGCCAGGGCTTCAAAGCGTTTTTGCAACTGCGCGGCGCCATAGGTTTCCACGGTCTTGTGCCAGCCCACCGGGGTCAGGCCCTGGGTGCCGGCGACCGGCCGTGGGTACCAGGTCTGGTAGGGCACGTATTCGCCGAAGTCGCCGCGTTCATCGGCGACCAGCACCACGTCGTACTCGGCGGTTTGGGTGAACAGCGGCATGTCGGCCTGAGCGCTGCGCCGTTGATCGTTATCGAAGCTCCAGGCTTTCTCCGCCACCAGTTGCAGACCGAAGCGTTTCGCCGCCCGGCGCAGGGCGGCGGCATAGGCTTGATCGTCGGCGGTCGGGCCGACGATCAGCAGCGCCCGTTGCCATTTGCGCAACACCAGAAATTGCGCCAGCGCATCGGCCAGCATCGCCCGGCTCGGCAGGCTGTGCAGCACGTTCGGCAGGCAATCGGTAGTGCGCAGGCTGTCATCGGGGCTGCCGGCATTGAACAGCAGGCTGTCGGGTAGCACGGCACTGAGTCGGCGCAGGTTTTCTGCCGGCGCATTCACCACAAACAGGCGCAGGCCTTGTTCGTGTTGGGCATTGGCCGCGTCGATCAGCGCATCCGGATTGTCGACGCTGGCGCTGACCAGGCTGTAGCTGTGATTGAGGAAACGCCCGGTACTGTTGCTGTCGATGATCGCCAGTTCCGCGCCCCGCAGGCCGGCATCGGTTGGCTCGGGAATGACGTTTGACAGCAACGGCCCGGGATCGGGGCGATACCCCAGATAGCCGATCCGCACTTGCAACGGTGCATCCGCCGCCTGACTCTGGGTCGCCAGCCCGGCGGCGCAGGCAATCGCCAGCAGGTAGATCAAGGCATAAGGGGCGAGCTGGCACATAAGGCACTCCTTCACAGGTAGCGCCAGCATAGGAACCCTGGACGGGTGGGGAAATATGCAGAAAGTATCGATGGGCCAGTACCAAGGTAGTAACGGCGTGCGAAACGTACCTGGGTGGTTCACCACAAGCCCTACTACCAAGGAAGTAGGCCGCGGCCACCAAAGCAGCATAGGGTCGGCGCGACGGGATTCCTAAGATGGCTGCCATAGCCTCTGTAAAGAGGTTTTGCGTGCAATCTTGAGGGCATAACAATGACAACAAAACGCAACGCCTTGCTCGTTGCCGGACTGCTGGCCGGCTTCATCAGCGCAGGTTCCGTCTGGGCCCACGGCAACGTGGTACCCCAGGCCGTCGAAACCAAGGGACTGACCCCGATCAAGGATGCCGGCGTGCAGGTCAATGCCGATGGTTGGGCGGCGGTGAACCCGTACCGTTCCTCCCCGGAGCACGATAAAGCGTTGGAGATCGGTTCTTCGGCCTACAACCAGAATTGCGCGGCCTGTCATGGCCTCGAAGCCAAGTCCGGCGGCATTGCCCCTGACTTGCGCATGCTCGATGTCGGCGAGGCTGGTGATGAGTGGTTCGTCGAACGGGTGCGTAATGGTGCCGTGCGTGATGGCCGGGTGTACATGCCGAAGATGGCCGACTACTTGAGCCAGGAAGCCTTGTGGGCGGTACGCACCTACCTGGACAGCGTGCACGTCGAGGAGTGACCCATGCGCCTGCTCGCGGTGTTGATCAGCGCTGTGTGGTTGTGCTGCCAGGCAGCGCAGGCACAGGTCCGGACCTATGACGAAATGATCGCCGCCGCCGAGCTGAAAGTCGCGGTCTACAAGGACTTCGCGCCCTACAGTTTCGAGGACGCCGGCCAGCCTCGCGGGGTCGATGTCGAACTCGCCCAAGCCTTGGCCAAGGCCATGGGGGTACGCCTGAAACTGATCTGGGCACCCGCCGGGGAGAAGCTCGACGACGACCTGCGCGATTACATCTGGCGGGCCAGTCAGCTGCACAATCAGCAACTGGCCGACCTGATGATGCGCGTGCCCTACGACCGCGATTACTCACAGAAGCGCAATGAGCTGGGCGAACTGGAGAACGGCCATGTGGTGATGTTCGGGCCGTACCAGACCGAACAATGGCAAGTGGCGTATGACCGTCGCCGACTGGACTCGGTGGCCAGCGTCGCGGTGTTCCAGCAGCACCCGATCGGCGTCGAAGTCGACAGTGTGCCGTCGTTTTACCTGACCTCGGTGTTCAACGGCATGCTAGCCGCCAAGACCCACCATTACCCCGGCGTGCCCCAGGCGTTTACCGCGATGAAGGCGGGTGAAGTCGACGCGGTGATGGCGATGCGCGGCGAGATCGACTGGCAAGTTCATCAGGCCGCCGACCCGCAAGTGGCGCTGGCGGAAAACGCCTACCCGAACATGGGCAAGCAACGCTGGGAGATCGGCATGGCGGTGCATGAAAGCAACCGGCAACTGGCCTATGCCGTGGAAGAGGCGCTGGAGGCGTTGATTCGCGAGGGCACGGTCAAAAGCATTTATGCCCATTACGGCCTGCGCTATGACGTGCCCGAGATGTATCAACAATGAACTGGCGCGCGCGTTGGCTGTTGGCCTGTTGGTTGCCCTTGGCCGCGCAGGCGATTGAGGTCGATCCGGTGCCGTCGGTGATGTGGGCGTTCTATCACAAGCAGATGCTTGGCGACGCACCGTTCGTGTTCGACGAGCGGGTCAAGCTGCTGGCACCGCCGTTCGCCGAAGACGCCCGGCAAGTGCCGCTGGAAATCGACGCTCGGGCGTTCAAGGGCGAAGTGGTGCGAATCCTTGCCTGGGCCGAACTCAATCCGCTGCCGAAAATCGTCGACTTCGAGCCTTTGACCGGTGTGCTGCCCTGGCTGTCGATCCGCATCCGCGTTGAACAGGCCACGCCGTTGCGTGCGGCAGTGTTGACCCGCGACGGGCTGTGGCATGTCGGTTCGACCTTGATCGATGCGGCGGGCGGCGGTTGCACGGCGCCGAGCGTGGTGCGCACCCAGCCGGGCTGGGAAGAACACATCGGCGAAGTGCTTGGCGGTCGTTATCCCCGTGGTGAGTTCAGTCGCGTGCGTTTGCAAGTGGCGCATCCGATGGACAACGGCATGGTCAGCGGCATCCCGGAATTTTTCCTCAACCAGGCCGAGCTGCGGGACTCAGACGACCGGGTACTGGCGCGTCTGGAGCTGTTCCCGGCGGTCAGCGAAAACCCCAACCTGGCTTTCGACATCGAAGGTGCCGGGCAGACGCGTCTGATACTGCGCGACAACAGCGGCAATCAATTCGATGCGGCCATACCCTGACCCAAGGAGCGTGTGATGCGCTGGATGCTGTTGTTGTTCATCTGTGTGAGCCTGCCGACCCTGGCCGATCCCGATTACGCACTCAAGCCCCGACAGATTGCCGAAGACACCTGGCTGCTGGAGGGCAGCACCGACAATTTCGCCAAGAACAACGGCGGCAACATCGTCAACACCGCGTTCATCGTCACCGGGCAAGGGGTGGTGGTGATCGATACCGGGCCATCGAAGCGCTACGGCGAGGCCCTGCGCCAAGCGATTGCCGCAACCACCGATAAGCCGGTGATCCAGGTGTTGCTGACCCATCACCATCCCGACCATGTGCTGGGCAGTCAGGCCTTCACCGACGTGCCGATCGGCGCACTGGCCGGCACCACCGAGCTGTTGCATCAACAGGGTGATGCGATGGCCGAGAACATGTATCGGCTGGTGGGTGACTGGATGCGCGGCACCGAAGTGGTGTTGCCGACGCAGACGCTGAGGCCTGGCGTGCAAAGTTTTGGGAACCACGATCTGCGGCTGCTGAGTCTGGGTGGGCACACCGGCGCGGATCTGGCTATTCTCGACCAGAAAACCGGCGTGCTGTTTGCCGGGGATCTGGTGTTTTATCAACGGGCCCTGACCACGCCGAACAGCCCGGGGTTGTCGGTGTGGCTGGCGGATATCGCCACGCTTCAGGGCCTGCCGTGGACGCTGATCGTCCCCGGTCATGGCCCCGTGGCAACGGACAGCAAACCGTTCGAGCAGATGCGCGATTACCTCTCCTGGCTCGATCAACTCATGCGCGATGGTGCGGCGAACGGCAGCGACATGGCCGAGATGATCCGCAGCCCCATCCCTGAACGTTTCGCCGGGATCAGCCTGAGCCGCTATGAACTGATCCGTAGCGTCAGCCATTTGTACCCGCGCTATGAGCGCGCGCAGATGAGCCGAGTCGATTCCGGCACGCGCTGACTCTGATCGTTCCCACGCTCTGCGTGGGAACGATCATCATCCAGTGTCCATCTCCTCCGACCCGCTACCAAGGAACTAGAAATCTCCGCATTGCGGGCAATTGTTGCAAGGGCGGCGGCGCCCAAGAATCTGCACCAGACCGGGAAAATTTCCCGGGTATAACAAAAACCGCAGAGGTAGCCGTCATGACCCAACCCGCACGTCGCCAACCCTTCGTCTTGAGCGTGCTGCTCAGTGCCATGCTGTTGTCCGGCCAGGCAATGGCCGCAGTCTCCGATCAAGACATCCTCCAGGATCCGAAGAATCCGGAACAGGTCGTCACCAATGGCCTGGGCGTCCAGGGTCAGCGCTACAGCCCGCTGGAAACCCTCAATGTCGACAACGTGAAAGACCTGCGCCCGGTCTGGGCCTTTTCGTTCGGCGGTGAAAAACAGCGCGGTCAGCAAGCGCAGCCGATGATCAAGGACGGCGTGATGTACATGACCGGCTCCTACTCACGGGTGTTCGCGGTGGATGCGCGCACCGGGCGCAAGCTCTGGCAATACGACGCGCGCCTGCCGGATGACATCCGTCCGTGCTGTGACGTGATCAACCGTGGCGTGGCGCTGTATGGCGACCTGGTGATCTTCGGCACCCTCGACGCCAAGCTCGTGGCCCTGAATAAAGACACCGGCAAAGTGGTATGGAGCAAGAAAGTCGCCGACCACAAGGAAGGCTACTCCATCAGCGCCGCGCCTCTGGTGATCAACGGCAAACTGATCACTGGCGTGGCGGGTGGCGAGTTCGGGGTGGTGGGCAAGATCGAAGCCTACGACCCGAAAAACGGTGATCTGCTGTGGACCCGGCCAACGGTCGAAGGCCACATGGGTTACGTCTACAAAGACGGCAAGGCCGTAGAGAACGGCATCTCCGGCGGCGAAGCGGGCAAGACCTGGCCGGGCGATCTGTGGAAAACCGGCGGCGCGGCACCGTGGCTGGGCGGCTACTACGACCCGGAAACCAATCTGCTGCTGTTCGGCACCGGCAACCCGGCACCGTGGAACTCGCACCTGCGTCCGGGCGACAACCTTTACTCGTCCTCGCGCCTGGCGCTGAACCCGGACGACGGCACGATCAAATGGCACTTCCAGAGCACCCCGCACGATGGCTGGGACTATGACGGTGTGAACGAATTGGTGTCGTTCAACTACAACGAAGGCGGCAAGGAAATCAAAGCCGCAGCCACCGCGGACCGTAACGGTTTCTTCTACGTGCTGGATCGCACCAACGGCAAATTCATCCGCGGCTTCCCGTTCGTGGACAAGATCACCTGGGCCAGCGGCCTGGATAAAAACGGCCGGCCGATCTACAACGAGGCCAGCCGTCCGGGTGCGCCGGGTTCCGAGGCCAAAGGCAGCTCGGTGTTTGTAGCGCCGGCGTTCCTCGGCGCGAAAAACTGGATGCCGATGGCCTACAACCGCGACACCGGCCTGTTCTATGTGCCGTCCAACGAGTGGGGCATGGACATCTGGAACGAAGGCATCGCCTACAAGAAAGGCGCGGCGTTCCTCGGCGCCGGTTTCACCATCAAACCATTGAACGAAGATTACATCGGCGTGCTGCGCGCCATCGACCCGAAAACCGGCAAGGAAGTCTGGCGCCACAAGAACTTCGCGCCGCTGTGGGGCGGGGTGCTGACCACCAAGGGCAACCTGGTATTCACCGGCACGCCTGAAGGCTTCCTGCAGGCGTTCAATGCCAAGACCGGCGAGAAAGTCTGGGAATTCCAGACCGGCTCCGGTGTGCTCGGCTCGCCCATCACCTGGGAAATGGACGGCGAACAATACGTTTCGGTGCTCTCCGGCTGGGGCGGCGCGGTACCGCTGTGGGGCGGGGAAGTGGCCAAGCGCGTCAAGGACTTCAACCAGGGCGGCATGCTGTGGACCTTCAAGCTGCCGAAGGATCTGGTTGCCAAGCACTAACCCTGGCAACCACAAACTGAGTGGCGATGAATGACCTGTGGGGGGGGGGGGGGGGGGGGGGGGGGGGGGGGGGGGGGGGGGCCGGCCGCCGCCCCGCCCCCCCCC